>SYLK01000294.1 GCA_005809115.1 Planctomyces sp.
CGGCCGCCTGCTGCAGGAACGCCGCCAGCCGCGGTGTCAGGCCAGGCACATCTCCGGGGGTGATCAATGCATGCTGGGGACTGTCCGGAAGCAGTTCACGAACCCCGTCGACATCGGACGCGATCACTCGCAGCCCCGCCGCCAGCGCCTCCGCGACCACGTTGGGCTGACCTTCCCACAGCGATGGCAGCACGAGCACATCACAGGATTTCATGATCCCCGCAACATCGGGACGCCACCCCGACAGACTCACTCGGTCCTCCAGCCCCGCGGACCGGATCTCCGCTGCCAGTGACTGTTTCAGGGGACCTTCGCCGACGAAGACGAGACGGGCCCTATTCCGAATTTCCGTCGGCAGGGCACCGAAGGCGGCCAGCAGATTCCCCGGTGCCTTCTGCTGCGTCAGTCGGCCGACGAACAGCACGACCTGATCTTCTTGCCGCAGCCCCAGCGACTCACGGCTGACAGGCGGCGCCTGACGAATCGCCGCCACATCCACGCCATTTCGGATGACGGACATCGTGTCAGACGGAATCCGGCACCGTTCCCCGTGCGTTGCAGCGACGGCTGCGCTCACCGCCACATAATGGTCGACATAACGCTTCGTCAGCCGTTCCGGCCATGACACGGCAGTGCGGCGATCAGCTACGCGCACTCCGGATACGATCAGCGGAATGCCGGCCCATCGCCCCGCGAGACGACCGACCAGATTGGCCTGATGCAGAAACGTCAGCAGGGCGTCCGGCCGCTGCTGCTGCAGTAAGCGACTCAGTCTGGTGATCGCGCGGAGATCCATGGCCCCGCCGCAGTTCAGGGCTGTGACAGAGATTCCGGCTGCCGCCAGAGTCTCAGCCAGAGCGCCCCGATCACGCAGGCTGACGACATGCACCGTCCAGTTCCTCTGTGAGAGCCCCAGGGCAATCCGCACGAACGCCTTTTCAGCCCCGCCCGGATCGAGTTCGGTGATGGCCAGCGTCAGGCGAAGACGGCGGGAATGTTCAGACTGATCAGGCACGAAGCCCCCCCACTGACGCGGGCTGTGCCGCGTCTCTCTGCGGACTCGACACCCCGAACCGGCCTGGCGGCGATCCCGTGTGCCGAAATCACGAAGACGGACGCGAACGGTGTCCGCCCTGCCCCAGGGGTTCCAGTGCTCGGTCAAAACTGAAAAGCGGGGCAGACATCCTGCCTGCAATGCACAGGATCCAGAGATAACGCAGGTTCGCAACCTCCGCCACGGTAGTCTGCGAACCGGAATTATTAGCTGTGACGGAGCACTAGAGCAACTGCCAGTCGCGGAAACTGATCACATAGATCCACAGCAGCAGATTGACGAGCGCGTGCGACCACACGACAGGTCCGAGACCCAGATGTCGTGTCCGGTTCAGCATGATACACCATGTGACGCCGCACAGCACAGCACCTGGCCAGTCGCGGACAGCATGGGCCAGACAAAACACAGCGGTCGATGCCGTCACGCCCGAGACACTCAGCTGTCCCAGGGGGGTCTGCAGGAACTGTGGCCCAAAAACCGCACCGTGTTTCTTCGCGCCCACACCCGCTGAAGTCCGCTCAATCCAGGAACCGATCAGCGGAAGGTCGATCAGAAACTGCAGGAATCCCAGCCATGTCGCCTGGCCACTGGACAAACACCGCTGCAGCAGCGAACGGTTGAACGTTTCTTCAATCATGGGCACGGCGGTGCACATGGCCACGAGGTGAGCCACGGCCGCAGGCCAGAACAGCGCCGGCCGGGTCTCTGAAAGCGTGGCGTAAAAATTCGGTTCGGAGTCGGCAAGAACCGTAAATCGTGAGGCCATCTGGTGATGCAGGAAAATCCAGCCCCACGTCAGCCCGGCGGAAACCGGGATCACGGACCAATGAAATTTCCAGTTCAGTTCCGGGACCAGGCTCCTCCACCGCCAGATCAGTCCGCAGACGCAGCCGGCCTGCAGCAGTTTCAGCGGGATGGTGAGCAGGGCGCTGGATTCGCGCCCGTACGTCACAGCCGTCAGGAACAAGAGATACAGGCACCACGGCGCAGAACGAGGAAAAAAGTGGTCTGAGGCGGCCCACTGATCGAATCGCGCGAGTCCCCGCGACTCGGTTTCAGGCCTCGTTCCCGGCTCCTGCTCTGAACTCTCCTCCAGACTGTCCTCGTGAGGTGCGGGTGTGCTCATGCAGAGAGACCCGCCACGCAAACCGCCACGGTGCCTGCCCACCTGTGGAGCCACGCATGCGCAGTTGGAATCCGCTGGTTCACGCGGTATTCCGACGGCGTCGCACGGCGCCGAACAGGATGCCCGCTGTCATCAGGGTCAGTGCAGCAACCGATGAGGGTTCGGGAACCGCCACGACTCGCCAGTCCCCGGCGACGATACTGGAGGCATTGTTCGCCCCAAAACTCTCGTCGTCATCACCATCCGTATCAAAGAACCCTGCCAGAAACGACTGGCGGCTGGTAAAGTCCACCGGAGAGTCGTTCTCGCCTGCGACCATCTCAAAATTTGTATCGGCCACCTGGCCATTGAAGAAGGTAATGGACGGAAAAAATCCGTCCAGGAAATCGACATCCTGAAATGCTTCCAGAAGGATCTCGCCCAGCTGGATTTTCAGTGAATTGCCGGTCCCCTCTCCGAACGGGACTTCAGCGAGCCCGACGCCGTTGTAAAGACTGTCGTCATACTCACCGCTGGCGGTGATCGTATCACCCGCCTGCAGCCCGAAGAAGTTCTCTTCGTCAGCGAACGTGACATCGCCGATCAGGGAAAAACTGACGATACCGGCACGCGCATTGTCGGCCAGGCTCACGAACAACA
>SYLK01000295.1 GCA_005809115.1 Planctomyces sp.
ATCGCGGCTTCGCCGCTCGCCTCAGACCAATGGAATGTAAATCGCAGTTGCGCGGACCGACATCGTGTCGAATCGCAGTCGCGGCGTCCTGCCGCGAAAGTTTATCGCATGACGGCCAAATCCGGAATTGTGCTGATTCGGCTCAAAGGGCCAGCAGTTCAAATAGCCTGGCCCAACGGGCCAGGAGAATCTTGACTCATCTGCAACATGTTTTGAAAAGTAAGCGTAGCTATTTACGCCACGACGTGGCGCTGTCCAGTTAGAGGCTCTCGCAAGACCGGGACTGGCTCCCGCGGTACTCTGAAAAATCCTGCGAAATATGCTTCGGTCCTCTCGGAGAAAGCGATCACGGCTGTTCCCGCGACACACGTGCGGCGCGACTCATGTGAATTCTCGACCTGTCGGTGCTATGATGATACGAAAGTGGAGTGCAATTCGTCTTGCAGTCTGCCGTTTTTTCTGACACGGTGGTGCCTCAAACGGGCAGCACAATGTACTTCCAGCCGAAGACTCCGTTGGGTCAGACTATGACAAAGAATGTCATCAGACGCGTCGTGCCGAACATCCCATCGAATTGTCTCGAGGAATCCGTGGTGTTCTACACGGAATACCTCGGCTTTCGCGTGGCGATGGATATGGGCTGGATCGTCACAGTTGTTTCCCCGGGCTGCCTGACTGCTCAAATCAGCATCGTCCGGGGCGAACCGTCTCACGGACTGAATGTCCATCACGCTGAGCATTGAGGTCGATGACGTCAATTCACTTCACGAAACCGCAAAGTCCCGCGGTTATGACATTGTGTATCCATTGACAGACGAACCCTGGGGCGTCCGTCGATTTCACGTCAAAGACCCGAACGGTGTCACCATCAACGTGATGTGTCACTCGATCAAATGACAGCCGGTGACAGCCTCCGAAGTCGCCGAGATCCATGGCCACATGAACCTTCCGCTCCCGGCCCGATTTTCCATGGCGGCTGCGGTCAAAGGCCGTTTCCCCGGAGTCGGAGTGATTCGCACTTGATCATTGATGGAGGGTCAGCACAATTGGTCACCAGGGAGCCGAATGATGGACGAGCCGCAAAACGCGTACAATCCGTATCAGGCGCCACGCGAGCAGATGACCATCGCCGATCACAGCGCTGCTGTTGACGAATGGCGCGAGCGGCTGCGGCGATTCCAGCAGGAGAATCGGGCGCTGGCCGGAGTGACGATCATTTCCGCGATCGTGGTCTTCGCGATCTCCACACTGCTCCTGGTGTCTCCGTCGCAGAGCTGGTTCTCAGTCAATTCATGGCTGATTCCATTTGCGTCGATTGTGGGGATCGTCGTCGCAGTGCTGCTCGGAGTTGTGGGTTTTCAGATCACCCACTGGAATATGGTCGCGGTCAAAGCCCTGCTCCGGTTGTCGTGGGCCGGGCTGCTGGCGGCCGTGCTCTCCGTCCGAGCACTCCTCCCTGTCAGCATCCTCGCCGCGATTTTCATCGGATTCGTGATTGCTCAGGCAATTCGAGTCCTGAAATGGTCAAGGCAGCTGCAGGAATCCGGAATCCCGCTGGATCTCAGTCCGCTTGATCTGACGATGGCTCACATCACCGCGCAGCCGATTCCGATGAAAGACCAGCCCCTCGAAGTGCCCGGCGGCGCCTCGTGAAGTTCGGCGTGTGGTGAAGGGAGTGCCGAGACCGGGGGTCCGGAAGACGGCGGCGTGGTTCGCGTGTGTGCCAGCACCTGGATGGTCACTGTTCCCGAGACTCCTTCGGAACCCACTGGTATGATCACTCAGGATCGGGCAGAATCGGCGCTGCCACATTCATTCGCAGGAACGAGCCAATGCATCCGTCAGTCGTCCCTCTGCTGTTCGCTTCCCTCCTGCTGGCCTGGGGCGGAGCGTCCGATTTCGTCCACGCCGACCAGGCCCTGCGACCCGCATGGATCTGGGCCAGTGCGGCTCGCCACCATCCGCAGCGCGTCGAATTCCGGAAGAGGTTCCACATTGACGGATCAGTGCAGCGGGCCGATCTGCGCCTTGCGACCGAATTCACGTCCTGCGAACTGCGCCTCGGTAACCGCACGGCGTTTATTCTTGACGACTACGGTCCCTGGCTCGATCTCGACGTCACTGACCTTGTGCGCACGGGCGATGACGTGCTCGAACTCCGCTGTGCAGGTTCACTCGGACCGTCCGCCATCGCAATCGAACTCACGATCACGACCGTCGACGGCCGCCGCACCGTTCTCCGCAGCGGTGCGGACTGGCAGGCCCGCATCACGGAGGTCGGGGTTACACAGGTCGGCGTCGCAGAGCATGATGCGGCTGACTGGCAGTCGGCGGAGACGTTTGGAACCGTCGCCGCCGAGTTCTGGGATGCTGATCGCACACTGCGCATCACCCCGCTCGACGACTACGAGCAATGGCGGCGGGCGTCCGACCGCAGCGCGACTGTCGACCCTGCGAGGTTTCTTGTCCCGCCCGGGTTCGAAATCGAATGCATCCATTCCGCCACGGAACAGGAAGGGTCGTGGATCAGCCTGGAATTTGATCCTCAGGGGCGACTCACGATCGGTCGCGAAGACCAGGGTCTGCTGCGAATGACGCTCGCCCGGGATGGAAGTTCCGTCACTCAGGTCGAGACGATCGACTCGACGCTCCTTGAATGTCGCGGGCTGCTTTACGCCGACGGTGCGCTGTTTGCCCAGGCCAACAACTCTCGGGGATTGTACCGACTCGACGATCGCGACGCTGACGGTCACTTCGAGACGCGGGCGCGAGTTCGGTCGTTTCCTGGCGGAGTTGGCCATGGGCGGAATGATCTGGTCCAGGGGCCGGATGGTGCCGTGTATGCGATCTTCGGTGATTCGGTTGAACTGCCGGTCGCGGATGTGACCGACCTCACGTCTCCGTTTCGGGAAGCGCGACGCGGGCAAAGAACGACCGAAGGGCATGTGCTCCGCTGGCTCCCGGATTCCCGGCAGTGGCAGCTGTTCTGCAGCGGTCTGAGGAATCCCTTCGGCATCGCCTTCAATGCCGACGGCGAGGCGTTTACTTACGATGCCGACGCCGAGTTTGACATGGGGGCTCCGTGGTACCGGCCGACACGACTGGTGCACCTTGTTTCCGGCGGCGATTACGGCTGGCGCGGCCGCACGGCGACGTGGCCGCCGTATGACGCAGATCACGCGGACTTCACTTTGCCGTCGGGCGACATCGGAAAGGGTTCGCCGACGGCGGTCAAGTCCGGCGAACGCAGTGCGTTCCCGGTCCCGTATCGCCGGGCGATGTTCGCGCTCGACTGGGCGTACGGCCGGATTCTTGCGTGTCATCTTCTGCCTCGCGGCGCGGGCTATGTCTGTCGAGCAGAAACATTTCTGCGGGGACGACCACTCAACGTGACCGATCTCGACTTTGCGCCTGACGGCAGTCTGTTCGTCATCACCGGCGGGCGCAAAACGCATTCGGATCTGTATCGCATCCGCTGGACGGGCGGCGACGGGCCTGATCCCGAGCGGACGGCACAACAGGCTTCGCGGGATGAGTTTTCACTGTTGCAGCGCACTGCACGGCTTCAGCTGGCCGCCCTGCATGACCATGCCAGCGACCCGGACGCCGTGTCCGCTGCCTGGGACTGGATCGGTCACGCGGATCCCATGTTGCGGGACGCCGCTCGCACCGTTCTGGAACACCAGCCACTGGAATTGTGGAGTGAACGCGCATTCTGTGAAACCCGCCCCTCGTCAGTGATCAGTCTGATGCTGTCGCTGACGCGCAGCGAACGCACGGAGCTGATTCCTCGAATCCTGCACAAGCTGCTGGAAGTGCCCATTGCGTCGCTGTCCGGATATGACCGTTCGATGCTTCTTGAAACGTGGTCCCGCTGCCTTGCATCATCGGTGGCCGGGGATGCTCCCGCATACGAGGAGACGGTCAGCCGAATTCGTGGCTGGTATCCCGATCTGACGCCGCAGATCATCGCACCGACAGGTGCTGGTCGCAGCGTGAACCATCAGCTGGCATTGCTGGCGGAACGTCTTGCTGTGCCCGACCTCATCGCGAAGACGCTCGAACTGCTGCCGCGTCTGCACACGCAGGAGGATCGGCTGCACGCCCTCTTTGTGCTGCGAAACCGTCGGGACGGGTGGACAGCGGAATCGCGGCGAACGGTCTTCGAGACACTCGGCGAACTCGACCGCACGATGACGGGTGGTGAAGGGATGCCGGGCTTCCTGCGGCAGCTCCGCGAGGAACTCAGTGCGACGCTGACTGAATCCGAACGCGCGTCACTCGGAGATCTGCTCCGGCCGGGTACGGAGCTTGACCCGCCGCTGCTCAGTATCGATCGACCGGTCGTCAGGAAGTGGCAGGCCGACGATCTCGCAGGGCTTCTCGCGGAAAGTACCGGCAACCGCGATCTCGAGCGGGGTCGAGCGTTGTTCCGCGCTGCGCTTTGCAGTCGTTGTCATCGGGCGGGGCAGACCGGTGGTGTGATCGGGCCGGACCTGACATCGGTCGCCGCTCGTTTCGGTCGCCGCGACATTCTGTGGTCGATCCTGGAACCCTCGCGAGTCGTCGATGAAAAATATCGCAGCGAGCAGATTGTCACGGTCGACGGTCGCGTCATCGTCGGCCGGATCGTTGCGGACGGCGACTATCGCTCGACGAAACTCCGAGTCCTGACAGACCCGCTGCGACCGGGGCAGACGGTCGAAATCGACAAGAGCGACATCGCAGCGCATCAGTTTTTACTCCAGTCGCCGATGCCGACCGGGCTGCTGGACTCGTTCACGCCGAGCGAAATCAGTGACCTGCTGGCGTACCTCGAACAGGCCGCTGCCGCAGAGCAGATTCCGGCTCTGCTGCCCTGACGACTGCGAACAACGGACCCAGGTGCTGATCAAAGTCCGTGTCGTCCGGCCCGCAAAATTGCTGCATGAGATCATCGTTCGGACAATGCCTGAATGTATCTGTGTAACTGATTCTCCGGTTGCTTCCCTGGCCGATTCCGGTGTCTTTCCGGCGGCTGGGAATTGCTCCGGGCGACGACCCTGCGTGCCGTTTCACGAGACGTTATCTGGCTGGGCAGGGCTGGCAGGGTCCGTGTAGACTGCTCGGGTGGCAGCCGTGGGGGTTTTTGGAACTTCCCGGGGCCACTGCGATTTTGAAATCCCGCCGGCCTGGAGCCTGGACCATGGGGCAGTTTTTCACCGAGACGCAACTTCGGCAGATGGCAGACGACTTTCATGTGTTGGGATACCTGTGTATTTCAGCAGCTCTCTCGCCGGAACAGATCGCTCGTTTCAACGCGGCTGTGGACCGCCATCTGACCGACTTCCCGGGCGACTGGATTTCGCTCAGTGATTCATTCTGCGAGGGAACAAATGTGCTCCCGCACACAGCTGAATTCGACGAAGCGATTGAGAATCCCAGGACACTTGAGGTGCTGCGGGCAATTCTTGGCGAACGCATCACGTTTGAAGAATTCGCGATCATGCTGCGAAACCCTGTGGAGAACCTGAAGGAAGTGAAAGGCTGGCACCGCGACCTGGTACGCGAGTATGAGCGGCGGAGAGAAATCGATGCTGTTTCGATCATGTTCTATCTGACGGACGTTTCGGAGACCGACCATTGCTTTGCGATTGTTCCCGAATCGCATCAGCGACTGATCGACCTGAATCCCGTGAACGTGCCCCCCGAGGCCGGGATTGACCTGATCGGGCCGGCCGGGACCGCCGTGATATTCCATGCCCGGGCGATCCACAATGCACGCCTGAAACGCAACAGCACCCAGCGTCGAACGCTGCAGGCGTATTACTCCAGCCGGCTCGACCAGCGGACAAACGAATGGACGCAGATTCCGCCGCGCTTATACCAGAAGCAGGATCCACGTCTGCCGCCGTATTTTTACTCGAAGTGGAACGTGACCAGCATACTGGACGGCGTCGGCAGGCGCCCGGCCGATATCGACCCGCAGCTGCCGCTCAGTGAAGTGATCAAAGAAGTTCAGCGCCGTGGGAAAATGAAGATGCATGAACAAAGGGGTCAGGTCTCTTTGATGACGATCAAGGGGATGAATGATGCCGAGACCACCGCGGGCTGACGGAGCCGGAGGGTAACCGTTCACGGGCCGGGGACTGGCTCTTTTTCCCGCGAAAGACGAACACGGTGTGGGTGGCCGACCATGACCCGATCCAGAGGTGGTTCTGTGTACCATGTCCTGAACAGGGGCAATGGCCGGAGCGACGTCTTCCACAAGGATGACGATTTCGCCGCGTTTGTGAACCTGATGCGGGAGGCCCACGAAAAAGTGCCGATGCGGTTGACGGGGTTTTGTCTCATGACAAACCATTTCCATCTGCTGTTGTGGCCACATGAGGATGGAGATCTGAGTCGCTGGATGCAATGGTTGATGACCTCACACGTCCGTCGGCATCACCGGCATTACAAAGGCAGCACCTCAGTCTGGCAGGGACGGTTCAAAGCGTTTCCGGTGCAGGCGGACGACCATTTTCTGACAGTGTTGCGTTACGTGGAATGAAACCCGCTGCGGGCGAGAATGGTTGAGCGAAGTCAGGACTGGGAGTGGTCCAGTCTCAAGCCGACAATTCGCAGCGGTCCTGAGGGATTGTTGTCTGACGGTGCGATTGCAAATCCTTCGCCATGGACACGTCACGTGAACGGCGTGCAGACCGAAGCGGAACTCAAATCGCTGCGCCACAGCCTTGCCCGAGGTACTCCGTTTGGAGATACTCGCTGGCAGACAGCCACGGCCAGACAACTCGGCCTTGAGTCATCTCTGCGACCGCGAGGAAGGCCAAAGAAGCCCAATAAGTAGAATGTCCCTTTTTGTCAGTTTCCTTTTTGTCAGTTTCGGCGGAACAATGGACCTTCGTACCGAACTTCCACGCCTGCTGCCGGGTGCCATCGCCTGGGCGCAGTCACAGGCGACTCACGTCGCGGAGTCGGGCATCGCGCTGAATGCGGCCGGCCTCGATCTCGCGCGTCGCGTCGGGGTCGTTAGTCCCGAGCGCATTCGGCTCAAGGTCTTCAGAGCCCTTCCCCTGCCCGACGATCCCACGCTGCGTGCGGCAGCGGTAGAAGCCGGCCTGCTCGGTCCGAACATGGTCGGCCTGACTCTCGGTCAAAGCATCCTTGTCTGCCACGGCCATGTCACAGCCCGCCTCATCTCACACGAGTGCCGCCACGTTCAGCAGTACGAGGCGCATGGCTCGATCGAGGCCTTCCTTCCCATTTATCTTGCGCAGGTCATTACGCTCGGCTACGCGAATGCTCCGTTCGAACTGGACGCGCGGGCACACGAGGTTTCCGCCTGACAGATATTGCAATGGACTCGGCGTCGGTCGCTCCTTCCTTCTCGCGGCGAAACGCGATATGGTCTGGCGTCGCAAAGGCCACCGTTCCACATTCTCCGCAGAAAGGAAAGCCATGGCAACCCAGATCGCTCGACCGATGGACAATCCGTGGAAGCTGAAGACTCCCACCGGTACGTCCGAATATACCATGCACACAGAGGAGAAAGACGGGAAGAAAATTCTTGTCTGCACCGTGGGCAGCACTGTCCTGCACTACGACGCTCAATGCATTGATGACTTATACGCGATGCTCAAACAGGCCGGCGAATGGATCGAACTCGGCGGAGCCGACGAGCAGAAGCCAGCCAAAGACGGTACCGTTGAAAGCTGGGGCCGCTCAAAAACGAATCCAGTTGGTGGCTGGTATGGCCTGAAGAAGGGCCTGCGTGGGCGCTTCGGCGTCTACATTCCGCCACTGATGGAAGAGCTCGGCCTTTGCGAGCTTGAGCACAACGCCAGGAACAACAGAATGCGTGCCAGGTGAGCGCGGCGACGCCCAACCCCTCGCCCATGCGAAGCGCCAACAAACGGCTCAGCCTGTCTCACGCGGCGCCGGCCTCAACACACTTTTCGCCTGACCACTGATGGGAGACAGAACCGATGCGCGCAATCACATGTTCAGCTCTGGCCGTCGCGAGTCTCGCCTGCGCGCTGCAGGTGGTGGCCTGCGGTGACCAGCCCGCCATTACCCGGAACCGCCCTTCGAAAGACGGATCGCCTGGCCGCGTGATCTACAACCTGGACTGCAGTGAATTCTTCGTCGAGACTTTTGGTCCCATTGCCCCGGAGACGATCGACAGGTTCGTGGACGAACACGCTGCGCCTGGTATCACCGACCTGTTCATCAATGTGAACGCTAAACGCACCAACTATCGCAGCGAAGTCTGGGAGTCCGCATGGGACGGCCATGGATCTCCCGCCGGATGGGTCACGATGCGGTGTCCTGGGCCCGGTCGGGTCTCGTAGACATGATCATCGCCGGCGGGTGGTACCAGTCCGCTGACGGCGATGTGCCGATCGAGAATTGGAAGGGGTCGCTGATTGGGACGGATGTGACGGTCGCTTACGGTGTGGAGCAGGCGCTGGATTCCGGTGGGAGCGGGCTGCGCTCGATGAGCCCCGATGAAATGCGCGGGATCTTCACGAGCGCCTGGTATCGCGGAGCAGATGCCGTATACCTCTTCAACATGTTTACGACGCCCTACCACAACTGGCCCCGCGAGACGCATAATGCAGTGGTGCGCGACGCCGGCTCCTGGGCGGCGCTGCGGACCGGGCCACGTCGTCACGCGCTGACAATCATCTCCCCCTGGATGCCAGGCGAGTCGAACGCGGATCGGCTGCTCCCCTACACCGGTACGCGCGGAATATTCCGCATCCACTCTGGCCCGAAACCGGGCACGGAGCAGCGTGCACAGATTGAGCTGGTAACGGACAATTACGACGAGCCGCCGGAGGTGCGTCTGAACGGTGTCGTCTGCTCATTCGTGGGAGTCACGGACCACCGCCACTCGTACAGCGTTCCACCAGAGGCATCCGACGAAGGATACAATCTCATCGAAGTCAGCGCTAAGACCAACGTAAAGCTCACCTGGGTGGAGGTGTCAGTGCAGTAGACGGGGTGTCAGTTCCGGCCAGAAAATGGCCCAGTATTCCAAAACCAGGTGAGCCATTCTGGAAAGTGACGATTCCGGTTGGTGACCGTGTTCGCCGGAGCCAGCTGGCCGATTGAGTCCAACGCAACGAGGGATTTTTTGAGGCATACTCCGATGTCCAATGGCTGCGTTCGCGGCTGTCCTGGGTTGCAATCACGTTACCGGACGAAACGGAGGCAGGCTCTGCTGGGAAGCAACCTGCCAGTGACTGAACGACAGGAAATTGCAGCAAATTCGCGATGATGTACGAACTGCCCGCCGAATCTTACTGCTGCGAAATTCGGGAGCAGTTCGCGTCAGGGGATCATCGCCATCAGCTGGTCGATGTTCTCAAGCATGATTTTGATTGTCGCCTGATCCCTAAAATTCAGGTAACACAGGCCCAGTACTTGTTGATACGCCAGCTTCTTGTAGTAGTCCTCCAGGTTTGCCGCCGGAATGTCGATGGGTTCATCCGCAACAGGTCCCACTTCGTTGAGTAGCTTCTGCTGAAACGCTTTCCAGTCCACTTCATCCATCGACTCCAGAGTGATCGACTTGACCAGAGTGTACGCAGTGGCGATTTTATCGGACGCCTCTCCAGGCTCAAAAATCACAGGATGGAGAACGTGCGACGTCGCATCGCCCAGCAATACGATCACGATCCGGGTCGTGACGTTGGTCGGATTTCCCGTAACCGTTCACGGGCAAAGGAGGGGGACACCGACCCGTGAACGGTTACTTCGCGGCAACGTAACTCCGTCGCAAAGTTTGTCTGGAGGCATTGATCTTACCCGGCAGGACGATAAACTCAATGGACTTCCACCAGCCTTCCCGATCTGGAGTTCCCGCGACATGATGCATGACCTCGCTGCCGCTATTCGTATGGCCGGATTGCTGTTCTTCGCTGCGATCGCGACCGTTTCGGCACTCGTGGAAGCGGGCGATCCGCCACATCCGGTCGTGAAGGTTGTGGATGGCGGCGAATCTCGGCGGAAACCCGAGGAGGTTCTGACAACGGTACTGGGTCCCGGAATCAACCAGCCCGATCCTTATCCGGGTTATGGAGGTTTCGTCGGCTGGGTATCGCCCATCCGGCTCCGCAATGGCGACTGGGTACTCGGCTTCAGTGCGGGTTACTGGCACGCTTCGGCGCCGACGCCGCTCCGTTTTTCACCGGGCACCATTGCCGAGTATCAGAAAATGGGGCTGCCGATGGATATCACGGCGCCGACGGGAGGCGTGGCGATGTTGATGCGGTCAACGGATGAGGGCAGGACCTGGTCCAGGCCGCAGGTCATGCTCGACACAGCGGATGACGATCGCCATCCCGCGTTTGTTGAACTGCATGGGCCGGACGGGATGCTGATCTGCTCCGTCTTTACGTATCCTGGGGCGGAATCCGCCGACTACGTGAAGGATCCGAAACTGGCTCACCGCACCGCTATCATTCGTTCGTTCGACTATGGCAGGACCTGGGACAAAGAGATCATCCGGCTTCCGTCTCCATTCGTTTCCGACGAAACGAACGGACCGATGGTGCTGCTGAGGGACGGTTCGATCCTGCTGACAGTCAGCGGTACGCCGCAGGGAGGGGGGCCCGCGCAGGCTGGCTTCTTCAACAGTCAGGATCGGGGAGCGACCTGGCAGCTGCTGTCGACGGTCAAGGCCGACCACAATCTGGACGAAGCCAACGCGACGCAGTTGCCGGACGGGAGACTGGTCATGATGGCACGGTCCGAAGGGGACATCAGCTGGTCGTCCGATGAGGGCCGGAGCTGGACGGCTCCGGCAACATTCGGCATGCGGCTTTATGCACCCAGCCTTTACGCCCTGAGAGACGGAACGCTGGTCAGCCTGCATGGTTCCTACACGCGCGGTGGCCTGCGGATCATCTTCAGTACCGACGGCGGCCAGACGTGGATCGCCCCGGCAAAGGACCACGGTTTTCTGGTCGACAACTGTTATGGCTACGCCAAGGCGTTTGAACTGCCCGACGGCACATTGCTCATTGCTGATCAGTGGACTGGCGGGCACACCACCGCCGATGCCAGGAACATGTCGCTGCGTCTGCTCCGTGTTCGTATTCGCTCCGATCATTCGGGGATCGACCTGCTCCCGGCATCGAGTCCCTGACGTCGTCCCGGAGCGTCGTTCGACAGGATCGATGTAACCGTTCACGGGCAAAGGAGGGGGACAGGCACATTTTCCCGAGAAACACGCACGGCCACAATCGGACAGATCGACTCATGTGAGCGAATACGCCGGGAAAATGAGCCAGTCCCCGGCCCGTGACCGGTTACGTATCGATGGCCTGACGCGCGATGCACTCGCCGAAGCAACGTGGCGCCGTGACGCGCAGTTCGCAGCCCGAACAGACGACTCAGGCCCGCATGGCAGCGGTCCGGGATCCCGCGAGCAAACTGTACGTGCTGTCAGAAGGGTCGCTGCAGGTCAACGCTGACTGCGAGTGGTCCGTTGACGGGGGGTCTGTTCACCGGCATACTCCGAGACGTTCGTGGTGACGTTTAGGCCGCGTCGCTCGTCGGCGACGGGATGTCCCGCCTTCTCCTCGCTCCTTGCCTGAAACGTCACCACAAACGTCGCGGCTCACGCAGGTTTTGTCAGGGGTTCTAAAGCAGGCAGGTCCATGAGGCAGCAGTCCGATGCGTACACAGATTCCGATCGCGTTACTGGCTGCCTGGTGGCTTGCTATTCCTGCCCCGTTGGCGTGCGCCGAAGAATTCTCCGCTGTGGAGCACCAGAGGACGACGATCTATCATTCGCCGCAGACGCCCGGATTCACGAGTTGGTGCGGTGCGTGGATGATGCCGGACGGCAGCCTGATGGTGAGTTTCAATCAGGCGACGGGCCCGGTCGAAGGACGCCCTCAGGCTCCCAAAGAGGTTCAGCACCGACTGTCGTGGCCGCCGCCCGGCCATCCCGGCTACGACATGACGGGGCTCGACATGCGCAATGTCCATCTGAGCTCGACCGACGCCGGAACAACGTGGAAGCAGGTGAGTGCCGACCCCTGGAAGTCCTGCATGAACGGGAGTGCGGGACAGGCGCAAACGGCGCTGGCCGACGGAACCATCGTCCGCGGCGTTCTCGGACAGTACCTTCCGTACAACTCCGAACTGCCGAAGACCAGTTTTCTTCAACGGTCCACCGATGGCAGTAAAACCTGGGGTGAACCGGAAGTCTTTCTGGACCCGGAGAAGTCACTGGTCTTTCTGAAACGGGCGCGTGTGCTGCGTGACGGGCGACTCATCCTGCTCGGCGACGTGGCCCACATTCCGGCCAACAGCCGCACGCGAGCCGAATGGAACGGGCTGTTCGAGCCGTTGCTGATGGTCTCGAACGATCAGGGGAAAACGTGGCAGGGACCGGTCACCGTGATTCCTGCGGAGCATCAACGTGGCTGGGGCGGCGAAGAGTTCGACGCTGCGGAACTGGCCAGCGGCGACCTGTTGTGTGTCTTCCGGCGCACCGATCCGACCAACCCCGGTCGCGAGGTGCGCTGGCAGGGCGTCCTCAGGAAGTCGGGGGAGACATGGAAGCCGGGTGAGGTCGGGCCGGCGCCATTCGCTCCCAGCGGGATGCCCGAACTTCTCGTGACGCGCGAAGGTCCGATTCTGCACCTGGCAACCCGCGGCATTCACTGGACGACCGACGCCGGTGCGTCATGGCACAGACTGGATGTGCCGGGGACAGCCTACTACCCACGCTCGGTTCAGGCGGCGGACGGCCGAATCTTCGTCGTGGGCCACGTCGGCGGCGACGACGCCTATGGCAAATCCGATCAGTCGATCGTGATGGACAGCTTCCTTCTGAAATCCCGGTGATACAGCTCTCGCTCAGGACCGGCCAAAAAATCAGTTGCACAATGTCCGAACAACCGAAACCGCTCGCCATGCACCATCGAACCTCATTCATCCGCATGGGCCTCGCCGGACTTCTCTCTTTTCCATCGTTGGTCGCATGTCCCGTCACGCTGGCAACCGCCGGTCCGCACGACTCCGACAGCACCGTCCTGTACGTTTCCACTCAGGGAAACGACCCGTGGTCGGGGGGGCTGCCGGCGCCGGCTGCAGGCCGGCAGGATGGTCCCTTTGCCACCTTGACTGCGGCCCGGAATGCGATTCGTCGCCTGAAGCGTGAAATGAAACTGCCGGGCCCGGTGGACGTGCTGCTTCTGGAAGGCACTTACCATCTCGCCGAACCGCTCGTCCTGACTGCGGAAGATTCGGGCGACGAGAACCATCCCGTGACCTGGGCGGCCTTTCCCGGACACGATCCCGTCCTGAGCGGCGGCACTGTCATCAGCGACTGGAAGCAATCAGAGGGCAGGATCGTCGAAACGCATCTTCCCGACGTGAAGGCAGGAAAGTGGAAGTTTCGTCAGATCTTCTTTCGCGGGCAACGACAGGTCCGAGCCCGCTGGCCGAACCCCGATGCGGCGGACCCGCTCTACAGCGGCTGGGCATTCATCGAGAAGGCCGCGTCCACAGAGCAGGGCCTGCCGTACACGTATGGATTTGCTGCCGATCAGCCTCCGCGACCATGGGCGCATCCCGAGCAGGCCGAGATGCTGGTGTTCCCGTGGTATTGCTGGGTAAACGACCTGGTTCCCGTCAAGGCCGCCGACGTTGCCGGAAAGCTGATCTCGCTGACGAGGGCACCTCCTTTCTCGATGCCGCTCATGCCGGGAAATCGCTTCCGTGTCGAGAACATGCGGGAAGAGCTGGATCAACCCGGCGAATGGTGTCTCTGCAGCGACACAGGGACCCTTTCTTTCTGGCCGCCCGACGAATTGCAGCCCGGAGATGTCATCGCTCCGGTCATCGATACGCTGATCGAGCTGCGCGGCACAGCGGGGGCGCCGCTCAGGAACCTCACGATTTCCGGGCTGACGTTGTCGCACACGCGCACGCCGTTCCCCGAAAACCTGCACGAAAACTTTCACTCACCCACAACACGCGGCGCCGGAATCACGCTCGAACACTGCGACGGCTGCCGCATTGAGAGGAATAGGTTTCTGATGCTGGGCGGAGACGGCGTCAGGCTTCAGGGAGTGAATACCCGCAACCAGGTTGTCGGTAACGAAATCGCGCACGTCGGCGGCGCGTGGGTAGTGCTGGCAAGTCTCGACACGGCAGGCAACGCGGGGGATACGCCCGACTTTGAGAACCAGAACACGCTTCGCCAGCATTCCAGCCGTTTTCCGAAACTGGTTCGCAACGTCATTTCCGACAACCACATTCACCATTGCGGATACTTCAAAAAGAACTGCGGCGGCGTGCATCTCTACGCCATCAACAGCGTCGACAATGTCTTCTCGCACAATCAGATCCACGACATGTCCGACAAAGGCATGGTCATGCAGGACGGCTTTGGCCGCTGCATTGTCGAATACAACGACATGCAGCGCCTGGGACAGGAAATCGCCGACACCGGCGGCATCATGGTCAACCGCTGGTTTGTTCTGGCCGACGATCCCGAACTGTCCCGTGGGAGCCTCTTTCGCTTCAACCTCATCCGCGACTGTATCGGGTGCGGTGCCTACTCGGAGCCACGGCACCCCAAAGGTGAAGGGGACCGCACGACAGCCCAGGGCCGCATCTGGACTCCCTATTACACCTGGGGAATCTATTTCGACAACTCCGGCATGGAAAACACCGTCTTCGGCAACATTGTCGTGCGGACGGTCCTGGGCGGCGTCGCGCTCCCGGTGGGCAACCCGATGAACAATCGGATTGAGAACAACGTCTTCGTCGGGAGCAGTGGCAATCAGATCGACCTGCGGCTGAGCGGTGTCAACAATCGATTCAGGCGAAATATCATTTGCTGTTCGGATCCTGTGGCCAGGCTCTTTGCGGCGAACGCGTCTGCCAGGTCGTCGATCTCTGAGTGCGATCACAATCTCTATTTCCTGCCTGCGAACCAGGAGCCTCAGATTCGCGGCATCGGATCGTTCAGCGATTGGCGACAACTCGGTTTCGACCAGCATTCCCTCATCGCCGATCCGCTGTTCGTTGACGCCGAGAACGGTGATTACCGGCTGCGTCCTGAATCGCCCGCATTCACCCTGGGATTCCAGCCCATTCCTGTGGACAAGATCGGCCCGAGGACCAGGTTGTGTCCGCGCAATGCGCAGTGACAAGCCCGCGATCAGTGGACACCAGATCAGCGCCCTCAGATAAATTCAACCAGCCGCCTGCCTGCGGTGCTGCAGATGGCAGGGGCGGTCGTGGCTGGCGATGGTTTCCAGGTCGTGCTGCTGGACCGCCTGACTCACCAGGGCCGATTTTTTAATTGTCGCTGATCCGCAAACCTGATTGTTGCCGAACACTGGTCGGTGATCGGTAATACTTCATTGTTCGCGCAGAACGAATCAAACGCCGCGAACTGCCTGCTCGCCCGTCGGCTGGCGGAGCGCGGCGTGCGGTTCATTCAGCTTTATCGCCGCGGCTGGGACCAGCATTACAGCCTGCCTAGCGATCTCCGGCTGCAATGCCAGGACGTCGATCAGCTTTTCCTTGTGCTGCCGATGGAGTATCGTCCCGGTCAGTCTGCCGGCGTTTGGCCTCTCCAGGTGCCTCCGGCGGAAGACAATCCACCTGCATGTCGCGAATCCCTGACACGAGATGCCAAGCTCAGCGGCCACAGTCTCATCGGTCCTTCTGGCGCAACTGCGCGACCCGGTCGATGGTTCGATGCTGGATTTCTGTGACACCACGGGAATGCTGGTTTCGCCCCGGACGAACAGGCGCTGGACGGTGATAGACGGCATTCCCCGGTTTGTGTGCGACGAACATCTGGAGAGTTTCGGTCGACAGTGGACTCGGTATGAAGTGGCGCACGCCGAGGAGGATCGAGCCACGTTTGTGGCGAAGACCGGCATGCCGCTGGAACAGCTGCGTGGTCTGCGGGTTCTGGACGCTGGCTGTGGTGGAGGGCGATATGCGAAGGTCTGCGGCGAAGCCGGTGCGATTGTCATCGGCGCGGATCACAGCCGGGCTGTTGACAAGGCGAAGTCACTGTGTGGCCATCTGCCGAATGTCGGACTGCTTCAGGCAGATCTGAAGCAGTTGCCGCTGGAACCTCAGTCGTTTGATTTCGTGTTTTCCATCGGAGTCATGCATCACGACGCGGATACGCGGCGCGTGTTCGACGCGGTGGCGAAACTGGTCAGGCCCGGCGGACGTTATTCTGTGTGGCTTTATCGACGCAATCAGTGGTGGCAGGAGCTGATCAACACTGGGCTGCGACACCTGACCCGGCGCCTGCCGCATTCCGTGCTGGAATGCGCATGTCATGCGGGAGCTGTCGCCGGCGGGATTCCCGGACTGAATCGGACGCTCAACAAGATTGTGAATTTCAGTGCGCACCCGAATTATGAAAATCGGGTCTGCGACACATTTGACTGGTGGGCGCCGGAATTCCAGCATCACAATACGACCGGCGAACTGATGGACTGGTATCGGGCGGCCGGGTTTGACTGTCTGCAGGAACTGCCGCCAGAGAAAAGCGGTTGGCTTTACCGCTGGGCCTGGGAGCGGAATCTGCTGATTGGCAGCGGAGTCAATGTCACCGGAGTGCGCCGCTGAGGGTCTGAGCGGAGGGCGCCTGCAGGAAAGCGCTGGGTCCCGAACTGAGCTGCCGCGCCGGGCTGCCGCTCTGGAACGGGTCTATTTCAGATCATAGACCTGCAGTTTGTCCTGATCGCGGAGGTACAGGCGACCATCGGCGACCACGGGGTGTGACCATGCCGGTCTGCTGCTGCGATCCGGAGGCGAGAACCGGCCCAGTTCTTCGAATTTGTCGGACCTGGCGGAGAACAGAACGACATCGCCGTTTTCGTGGCGAAACACGATTTTCTGATCGACGCAGATGACGGAGCCTTTCAGGCTGCTTTCGCGCCACGTGGCCTTACCGGAACTGAGATCAACACAGGTCAGCGTATTGCCGCTGGAGCCGTACACGTAGCCGCCGACCGCCACCATCCCACCATGGTGGTTCTTCATGTCCGTGGTGAAATACACCTGCGTGGCTGTAACATCCTTCGCGTCCGCCCTGAGTTCCACAAGTTCCGCTCCGGTCCCGTAATCCGACGAGCTGAAGACCTGCCTGCCGACGATCAGCGGGGTCGCGCAGTTGGCGGTGCCGTTGGCAGAGGCCGACTGGGTCCACATGGGCTTACCGTCGTCAGCGCGGATACCGGTGACACCTTTGGACGTAAAGACGACGTACTGCTCAACGCCATCCACGGTCATTGGCATGGGCGACGCGTAGGAAGCCTGGGGATTTCCCGGGATCTGGCTGACCCAGATGGTCGTGCCGTTCTCGGGGTTGAGTGCGACGACAGAGCCCCGGCTGCCACCCGGAGAACAGATCACGCTCCCGTTGTGTACGAGCACTGATTCGCTGATTCCCCAGACGATGTTGGAGCCGTCAAACTCCTGCAGAATATTCTTCTGCCAGTGTACCTGTCCGCTTTTTGCGTTGCAGCAGGTCAGATCTCCGTTGCCGCCCAGGGCATAGACTTTGCCGTGATCGACGGCCGGAGTTCCGCGAGGTCCGTTGCCGGTACCGTCAAGATACGCTTTTCCGCTGCGAGTCTTCCAGATCATGGAACCATTCCGGGCATCCAGGGCGATGATTTCTTCAGCGTCGCCGAGGTTTCCCATGGTATAGATGACGTCTGCGACGACCGCGACCGTGGAATACGCTTCCCCCAGTCCGTTGAAAGTCTGCAGCAGTTTCGGTCCTCCCTCCGGCCAGTGGCGGGCGAGTCCTGTTTCCGGAGACAGGTTATCGCGTGCCGGCCCCCGATACTGATTCCAGTCGGACGCGCGGACTGGTTCGCTGGAGGACAGCAGTGTGCCCACTGGCAGCAGAACCGTGGCCAGCAGGGCCCGCATGAAGAATGACCTGTGCGCCCCGGGCGCAGCCTGGGACCGTCGGGAGTTCTGCGACAACATCAAGGATTCCTGCAACTGACGATAAAGCCGGGTGAAGCCGGTAATACAGCAGAACCGACGATGGAAGTCCACCGTCGGTTCTGAGAGTTCTTTTCGAATGCTGGCCGAATGACTACTGCGCCAGTGCGGTGGCATTCCCGGCGGAATTATCTTTGGGGATTGCAATGAACGAAGTCTGCATGGTTCCGTCGGTGGAATTCCAGACGCGAATTTCGCCGTCGTAGCTTCCGGAGGCCATCAGGTTTCGACCGGGGCTGAAGGCGAGGGTATAAACCCAGTCTGCATGTCCTGACATCGTGCGGAGCAGGGCACCGTCGCCAGCGTTGTGCTCGCGAACGTTTCGGTCGGCACTGGCAGAGAGAATGTGGTCTCCGGCGATGACCAGAATTCGGAACACATCTCCACCGATGCCTGCAATGGCCCGCAGTTCCTTGGCGTCGGCTGTGTTCCAGACGCGGATTTTGTCGTCACCACCACCGCTGACAACGGTTTTGCCGTCACTCAGGAATGCAGCCGAGTACACGGGTTCACCGTGGCCGCCGAACGTAATCTGAGGATCGCCGGTGGAGGCATTGAAGATCTTGGAGGTTTTGTCGCGGCTGCTGC
>SYLK01000296.1 GCA_005809115.1 Planctomyces sp.
CACTCTGTCATTCGACATTGACTGTGGTCAGCAGATTCGCGGTATTATCCAGTCCGCTCGCCGGATCCTGAAAACATTCGGTTATCGGCTGCAGGATCGCAAGACCCGAATCCTGCGATCGCACCAGAGACAGTCGGTGC
The DNA here is from genome assembly GCA_005809115.1 of Planctomyces sp. Classification (GTDB taxonomy): domain Bacteria; phylum Planctomycetota; class Planctomycetia; order Planctomycetales; family Planctomycetaceae; genus F1-80-MAGs062. The sequence goes on from SYLK01000296.1 coordinate 141, forward strand.
TGGGACTGACTGTGAATCAGACCGTCGGCATCCCCCGCGCGACTCGACGCCGCCTGCGTGCTGCTCGTCATCGGGCCGCAGCGGCGCAGGCGGAACCAACCTTCTCGCCCGCGCAGCTGCAGGGCTGGGAATCATTTGAACGGATGGTCCGCAGGAGTCGCTGAATCATCTCCGCTCGCCTCGCTGGTCGGATCACCCGTCGGCTGGCACAGCGTTTCCAGATGAAGCCGGACACAGTGCGCCAGGTGCTGCACGTGGTAACCCCCTTCCAGCAGGCTGACCACTCGGCCCGCGGAATGCACGTCTGCAACCTGACAGACCATCCGAGTCAGATCCGCAAAATCCTCAGTCTCGAGGCCCAGAGAACCTACGGGGTCAGCCGCATGTGCGTCGAATCCGGCACTGATGATTACCAGTTCGGGGCGGCAGCGGTCCGCGACCTGTGTCAGCATGCCCTCGAAGGCCGCCAGATAGTCGGTTCGCGATATCCCGAACCGCAGCGGCAGGTTGAACGTGGTTCCCAGTCCGCGGCCGCGCCCCGTCTCACTCGCTCGTCCGGTACCCGGATAGAATGGAAACCGGTGCGCGGAGAAAAACGTTGTCTGTTCGTCCTCGTACAGCGCATCCTGTGTTCCGTTTCCATGATGCACATCCCAGTCCACGATCAGAACCCGGTTGAGACCCAGGCGAACTGTCGCCGTGCGGGCCGCGATCGCCGCGTTACTCAGCAGACAGAATCCCATCGGTGCAGCCGGCAGGGCGTGGTGTCCCGGAGGACGAATCAGACACAGAGCCCGTTCGCCGGCACGACTGACCACACGTGACACAGCTTCGATGGCCGTGCCGCAGGCCAGCCAGGCCACTTCAGCCGAGGCCGGACACATCACCGTGTCACTTTCAATTCGCCCGCCTCCGGCCGCAGCATATGCGCGCAGCGTATCCATGTGTTCCTGAGTATGAACCAGCCGCACATCTGTGTCCGCAGCCTCCACGGCCTCGAACCGCGTCACGCCATGCGGAAGCCCCGCACGGGTCAGGCACGCGTGGATCTCTCTCAGACGACTGGCGGATTCGGGATGACGGCCCGTCTCGTGTTTCAGAAAGCGGTCATCCATGCAGAGAAGCGTCATGTCGGTGGTGCTCCTGTCTCCGGCCGTGCCGACGACCGGCCCAATTCTTCTGCTGGCCCCGAGTCAGTCCCGCCATGCTCGCTCTGATGGCGGCAGGACGCACTGCCCTGTGCGAAAGTGTGACAGCCCCATGGCCCCGGGGCAACCGGAAGGCCGTTGGTCCGGCCGGTGTTTTTCCCGCTGCCATGCTTCCCGGAGCAGCCGGATCCGCACTACACTGCAGTCGCGGGCCTGTCCCTGCGGCACGGTTTCCTGCCTCAAATCAGTCGGCCACTCCATGAAACCCGATGACCAGCTGTGCTATTGCTTTCACGTTTCGCAGCGAAAAATCATCAATTTTATCAGGATTCACCGACCACGTGTCCCCAGCCAGCTGAGCGAATGCGGTGGAGCGGGCACCGGTTGCGGGTGGTGTGTCCCGTTTCTGCGAAAGCTGTTTGATGCCGCCGGGCAGTCGCGTGCGCTGCCCATCGAACTGACCGCTGACGAATATGCCGCGCAGCGTTCGGAGTGGGTCGTCGCGGGTGGGAGAGTGCTGCCGCTGGGCGCAACTCCAATTCGCCGGATTCCGCAGCCGCCCGTGCCGCAGCCTGATGCTCCCGATGGACCCGCGGTAACGTGATTCCGGCTGTGGCAGGCATACCGGCTGTGGCAGGCATACCGGCTGTGGCAGGCATACCGGCAGCAACGTAGTTCGTGGGAGCGCACAGAAGTCGGCATGAGCAATCACCGTGAATCCGCGCGACATCGAAACAATCGTGGCGATCAGCAGGACCGTCATCGTCATATTCCCGGTGCGTCGGCGAATCTGGCGGAATCGGATTGAGCTGCCGCCGAGAGCAAATCAGAAAGTACAGTTCCGGGAGGGTGAAATCCGGCGTTGTACCGGCGGGAGCCCAGAATTTCCGTTGATTCTCCGGCACTCACTCGGGTTGAAACATGGCAACTCCGGAATTTCGCTATCGCCTGATCACTCGCAGTGACTTCGACGGTCTCACCAGCGGCGCGCTCCTGCGTGAGCTGCTGATGCTGGACGACATCCTGTTTGTGCATCCGCGGGATCTGCAGAACGGGCTGGTGTCTGTCGCGGGCAGCGACATCATTGCGAATCTGCCGTACCATCCGGCGTGCCATCTGTGTTTTGATCATCACGGCAGTGAAGCGATTCGCAGCGGGCATCACGTCCGGCAGAACTACGTGCTGGATCCGCATGCTGACTCGGCCGCGCGCGTGATTTACAATTATTACGGCGGGGCCGCAGCCTTTCCCCGGATCAGTCTGGAGATGATGGAGGCCGTTGACAAATGCGATGCGGCCCGCTTTTCGCGCGATGAGATTCTGGCCCCGGGACGCTGGGTGCTGCTCAACTTCATCATGGATCCGCGGACCGGTCTGGGGCGATTTCGGAACTTCCGGATCTCCAATTACCAGTTGATGATGGGCCTGATCGACTATTGTCGGCTGCACACGATCGATGAGATTCTGGGGCTGCCCGACGTGCGTGAGCGAGTCGATCTGTACAACGCGCATCGCTCGGAGTATCTGGAACAGATCTCCCGCTGCTCCGGGATTCTGGGCTGTGTTGCGGTCGTGGATCTGCGTCCTGAAGAGACGATTTACTGCGGCAATCGGTTTCTGCCCTACGCGCTGCTGCCGGAATGCAATGTTTCGGTCCATCTTCTGCGGAGCCGGCAGCCGGAGACGACGGTCGTGGCGGTCGGCAAATCGATCCTGAACTGTACCAACCCGGTCAACATTGGCGCGCTCCTGCTGACATACGGCGGCGGCGGTCATGCCAACGCCGGAACCTGTCAGATTCCGACATCCCGGGCGGAAATGCTCGTCCCGGAAATCGTTGCCGCCCTCAACCAGTCGATGGTTCCGTCTGAAGCGGTCTACGCCTGAATCCTCCGTCCACTGTCGAGACAGCTCGGGCGAAAACTCAGAGTGTCTGAGTGGGATCACCCCCGGAACGTGGACATCCGGTCTGGCACATTCGAGGTCTGCTGTCCGTGAGAAATCACGGAATCAGCGGTCTCCTGCTGCTTGTCAGAGATCGG
>SYLK01000297.1 GCA_005809115.1 Planctomyces sp.
CAATCTGATGCACAGCACGCCGACCAATTTTTGACGTGATCGAAGAGCCCTTTCCGCGATGTCGGCGGCGAACAAAAAATGTACCCGAGTTGCCGATCGGGCGTTTCCTGAAATCAAAGTCCCTCGGCGAAAACGGGGTGATTTTGGCCGAAATCCAAACATGCGAGCAGAGTAGCATGAGCAAAGTATTCGTCAACATTGGGCTTAGCCTTGATGGTTACATGGCACCGGACGGAATGACCATTGGCAAGCCTGAGTACAAGAACTGGGGCGCCAAGTGGGCAGCGTTGATGGCCTGGATCATCAATCAACAGTACTTCCGCGAGAAGCTCAAGTTCGGCCCCGGGGGAGAGACTGGCCCGGTCAACGACATGGTTCGCCACACCTTCGAGCGCACCGGTGCCAACATCATGGGTAAGCGTATGTTCGACCAAGGCGAGGTCAGCTGGCCAGAGGAGGCTCCATTTCACACGCCAGTATACGTTCTTACCCACAAGAAACGAGACCCTTGGGCGCGTCCTGGCGGAACGACGTTTTACTTCATCAATGAAGGGCCCGAGCGTGCGCTGGCGCTGGCTCGGGAGGCTGCTGGTAGTCGTGACATTCGCATTTCCTGACCGTCACGCATTATGGGGGCTGTGAAAACGGTAACCGTGGCAGGAAGCTGAGACGAGTAAATTCTCAAGCCAGGAGCGTTCTGAATAACGGTGTTTGTTGAGTTGTTCGGCAGGGCTTTGGAAGCCGTTGTGTGCTTTAGTCACGGCGGGGTGCCACGGAGTGAAGTTCCAGAGCAGCGCCCAGGCTCGGCAGTGTTGTTCGCTGGCGGCGTCTTCGCCGTGAAGATGCAGGCCGGCGGCGAAGTACTGATTCATGCCGCGCATCAGTCGATCAAGCATGTTGCTCGTACGGTGGCCTTCCGGATGATCGAAGGCCACCGTCCAGAGTTTTCGCTTCCGACACAAGTCCAGCACTTTGTCCCGAACGACTCCGCCGAGCGTCTTTTCAGCCCATTTCTTCAGCACGCCAATCCGCTGAGAACAGCTGCGTTTGTTCGGAGCCCGAAAAACGTTCCAGACCTGCTCGCCAATGTCGAAGAACAACTGCCCCAGGTGTTTGCTGCGATCGCGAATCTTCAGCCAGGCATGCAGGAAGCACTGCAGCACGATGATCAGCGGAAACAGCGACTTCCATGCCTGCTGAGTTCCAGACCAGCCATCTGTGTTGACGGTTTTCGGAGCGTAATCGGACTGCACATTGATGGCTTCCCTCTGAAAAACTCCATAAGCCTTTGTCAGATCCTCGGTACTCGCAGAAGTGGCGACAGACGCTCCGACGACACATCCTTCAGCAACGGTGGTCGCCACGAATCGCTTCTCTCCGGCATTCTTTGAGTGATGCTCATCGGCCAGAAGATCCAGCGGAATATCGACTCTGCGAACGGTGGATCCCACCAGACTGAATCGGCCGAGCGACAGTTCGGCGCGATACCAGAACATGTGGTTGCGACCAAACACCCACGCCAGAGCCCAGAACGGCACGCCGAACTTCCGCAGAAACAACGGATGCTTCATCTCATCCGTCATCGCGACCATTCCCGGCATCACGAACGAAGGTCGAATGCTCCACGATGTGCCGTCTCGCAGACGGATCCGACGCAGCCAGACATCGACCTTGCTCGACCTTCGTCGATCCTTCAGCTGAAACCCTTCCGAAATGATCTCGGGAAAGAGTTCCGGCATCTCCCTCACGGACTGCGTCAACCACTCACGAAACGGCTGTGGCTGATTCACAATTCTGTGGTACTCGTCTTCCGGAATCGGAAGACAAATGGTACGACTCACCCGGTGCGGCCCGTCGGCCAATCCTGCGGCCATGATTTCCCTCCTTGTGTTCCCACAAGGCGAAACATGGCCGCTCTTTCGATTTCTGTCACCACCAGTTTCGTCAATTCAGCAAAATCCAGCAGAATTGTGCCCCCCATAATCCGTGACGGTCAGCGCATTTCAGGAGGCGCAGATGTGATTCAGCAGTACCTAAACCTCGGTGTTCTTGATGAGCTGGAAGTGTCCTTGGCACCCGTGTTCTTCGGCGGCGGTCGGCGACTCTTCGAAAACCTGAGCGAGCCTGGGCCGCAGTTTCGCATTGACAAAGTTCTTGATGGTTCAGCCGCCACTCACTTGCGATATGTGCGTCAGTGAGAGCGGCCTAACAAATATGGCATTTACTTCGCGTGGGCGCAGGGCGACGCCGGCAGAATGACTGGGACCGTTCATACATGGTGTGACCAGTCAGGTTCGCGTCGAGCCGAAGGTCAAGGCATTTGCTAAGGAAGCCCGGGATGCCGCCTGAGCGGCTGCGGGACTGTTCAGTCCTTCAGTGTGTCCGGAAACGCGTCCAGACGGTCTGCCGATTCTCAGCGGCGGTGATGGCGCCGCCTGCCTATGTGCGTTTCGGCGAGAAATCCGCCTTTCGGTAAGACGACACTGGCCCGAATACTGTCCGAATTCGGCCTCAGCGCATACCCGGAACGGACACGGCTGACACCGTGTTTCAAAAATCGGGCTCCGATCGTGTCGCAGACGGGTCATGGGTGCGATCCTCTGTCCAGATATTCGGTGGCATGACCGGCCAGTACCGGCCGTGGAACCTGGAGACCGCCAGCCACGACGCGTCCGGAGGCGTCCGTGATGGCCAGCAGGCGTACTGCTCCTCCGCACCGGGTGCACTCGGGGATCTGCCGCTGAACGAGTTCCGGCTGCGGAGCGACTCCACTGGCCATCCAGGATACCCCGCCCAGCCACAGCCAGAACAGCCATCAGACTCGGTCCCGAGTCGTCCGTCGGTGCTCGGACGGCCAGCAGGTAGCCTTCGTGCGTGCGTCTTGCCATGCCGGCGAGATGTAGGTCATCGCTCAGGCGTTCATGCAGCGGCCCTTGAAAGTACGGCGATTGGGTGAGTAATCGCTCCGAGTCCGGCATCTGTCGTGCGGGTTCCACTGGCCTGCCTGCGCCGGAACGTCCACTGCCGTCTGATTGATCGTGTCGCGCCATGGGCCGAGTCCTCGAATCGAGTCTTGTGAAGCGGAACGTCTCCCGACATGCAGAGAACCGACTCCCCCATGGCAAACGCCAGCACTTTCTGCGACAATCCACGTCAGTCCAGCCCGCCGCGCCAGCGGCTTACTTGAACAGGGCGATGCAGCGGAATGGCGGATCGTCGCGTGTTGACAGGGACCGTTTTCCCCCGCCATCCGCTGATCGCAGTCGTTCGGCCACATCGGAGGTTTGTCATGCTGTCTCCTGGTATCCTGTACACGACGACGGCACTGATGGCGTTGGTGGCCGCCGCCTGCACGGTCCTGTGCGTCGTCTGGTCCGTCCCGGTTTGGCGTCGCCGGCTCGCCCCAGCTAGGGGCACCTCGGCCGCCTCCACCCTCGGGGCCGGCGGGCTGAGCGGGTGGCCGGCCGGAGTCGGCAGCGGATTGGTTTCGGCTGGGATCGCAGCCTCCGCCCTACTCGCTTGGTATGGCGTGTACTGCACGCTGGCCGCAGTCTGACCCTGCCTGACCGCGGCCGAGAACAGAGGTCGAACCATCCGCTGATCGGGACAGGGGTCAGCCTTGCGGCTGAACCCCTCCTACACGACCCGGCGTGCGGTTCAGTTCCGTCGCAGTAAGTGTCTGCCAGGTGGTCAACAGACTTGGCGGTCCGTCGTGGGCGAGGTATTCCAGAACGCCCTCCGCCTCACAGCATTCGGCCACCGTCAGCCCCGAACGCTGCTGCCAATCAATCCGTGCACCCCACACCTGAGCCACTTCGCTCATACTTCACCTCGCCAGAAGAAAGCCCTGAAA
>SYLK01000298.1 GCA_005809115.1 Planctomyces sp.
CGGGAGCGTGCGTTTCATGAGCGAGAACATCGATCTGACCGTCTGGCGCGCCCTGGGAACTCGGTCCGGTGGCGAGATTCTGGGCGAGTTCTGACCGGAAGCACTCCCCCCCTTCGGCCAACACCGTGAAGCGATTTTCCGAGAATTTTTCAGCGTCGCAAATCTCCCGTCTCCCCTGGTTGGACAGCGCCAGTTTGAGTCCCCTCTCCCCTGTACTCGGGGGAGAGGGCCAGGGTGAGGGGGCATTTGTGGTAGGGAGTTTCCACGCGACAGACGCGAACAATCCCTTCTCATCCGCCCTGCGGGCGCCTTCTCTCCGCTCGGGAAAGAAGGGACATCAATTTACGTAAACAATTCCTGGATCTGGCGTTACAACCGACGCACGCCACGAAGTGGCGCTGTCCAACCAGACTCGGGGGAGAAGGTCGCCGACAGGCCTATAGACGGGACTTTCGCACGTCACCCGCATGGACATTCCTTCACCGCGATCCCGTTCATGGCGCGCATTCTCAGGAGATTCAGCCGTCAGAATTCGCATTCCGAAATCGCTCACGTTCGCCCCCATCGCGACTCTCCGTGGGAAGAACGCGGCCGTCCGGATGGCACATCCCACGCAGCGGGCGGGCGACAACGTCCCGCAGGGCTGCTTCAAATCGCGAAAACTACTCGGTAATATCAATCGCCTGGCTGGAGATCAATGGCTTCGTGAGGTTCAGTCGATACCGCTGATCCAGCGAACTCAGGCCGATGCGGAGGATAGAATCGAGTACAACGACCGCGATGCTGAGTATGAGTACGATTCCAGGGCCGAAACCTGACGAACACAGCGATGCATTCGGCGCAGAACTGGCGTTCCGTGCTCATTCTGAACCCAGGATCACTTGCGCCATTTCCGCCCGGTGATCGCCGTCCTGCTGCCAATCCAGCCCCCTTTTCCGGAAACATCATCATGTTGCCATCAGTTCTGTTCGTCGCCGCGGGGATCCTTGCGAATGTGAATGCCTGGCCCGGATTTCTCGGTGCCGGAGCATCAGCGATTGATCCGGCCACGATTCCGCTCAAATGGTCTCCGACGGAAAATCTTGCATGGGATGCCTCACTGCCCGGCCACGGACAGTCAAGCCCCGTGATCCATGGAGACAAAGTGTTCGTCACCACGGTGGAAGGCGACAACAAGGAGACATGTCACACGCTGTGTTTGTCGCTGATGGACGGTTCCCTCCTGTGGGATCACAGACACGTCTCCTCTGCTCCGGATCCAAACAGCGTATACATCAGTCGAGCAGCACCGACTCCTGTCGTGGATGATCAGCATGTGTTTGCGTTCTTCGAATGCGGTGATCTTGTCGCTCTGACACATGACGGGACCGAAGTGTGGAGTGAGTCTCTGTCAAAGAGGTACGGAAAGTTCGTCAACAAGTTCGGACTCAGCAGTTCCCCCGTACAGACGGAAAACGCCGTGATTGTTCTGGTCGACGACGAAGGCCAGTCCTGCCTTGTGGCATTCAGCAAGGCCGACGGCAGCCTCCTGTGGAAGACCGATCGCAGCAGTCGCACGAGCTGGAGCAGCCCGTCACTGCTGACGATCGCAGGACAACCGCAGGTCATTGTGAGTTCAGCGGGCAGCGTTGATGGCTACGATCCGCTGACCGGCAGGCAACTCTGGACATTCACCGACGTGGGCGGCAACACCGGGACGACTCCGTTGCCGGCCGGGCCGGACCAGTTCCTGATCGCGGCTTCTCCCGGACGTTCGGGAGAGAATTCCGAGGGTGCGAAAAAGTCAAACGCGCTGATGCAGGTTTCCCGCGATGGCGACGACTGGAAAGTCGCCAGAGTCTGGACGGCCACCGAGGCAACTCCGTCCTGGGCCTCACCGCTCATTCATCAGGGCCATGCCTACTGGGTGAATCGAGTCGGCGTGGTGTATTGCATTGACGCAGCCACCGGCGAACAACGGTATGCGGAACGGATCAGGCAGTCCTGCTGGGCGACTCCTCTGCCGCTGGGAGATCGCATCTGTTTCTTTGGCAAGGACGGCCTGACAACCGTACTGGCTGCGGGGCCTGTCTTCAGAGAACTGGCGGCCAATGTCCTGTGGCCTGCCGATCAGCCGCCCACGGACAACGGCACCCCGAAACCGGATGAAACAAGTGCAGAGCGCAAACAGGCATCGGCCATGTTCTCCGGCCCGACCCAGTACGGCGTCGCGGCGGTCTCCGGCAGCCTGCTGATCCGTACCGGCAGCCACGTCTACTGCGTGCGAGTCCCCGCATCTCGCGACACAAAGTGACGCCCTCGGGGGAGAAGAATCGCAGCAGGGTCATCATCCGCCGAAATCGGATCCCTCGCGTCAATTTTTAGGGCTGAGCCGAGTCGCCTCCTGAAATTCCCGCTCGTGCGTCCCTCCCAGCCTCCCGCTGTCAGCTCGGGATGCTGCAGCGGCTCCACGGCCAGACTCGCCATAGTATCGCACCCGGCACAGCCTCATGCCACCAGAAGGCAGCCTGTACTGGCACTGCAGCCGAGCAGCGTCGGACTTAGACCCCCATGACAACACCCCCACGGCCGCGTGGCGTCGAGAGTGGTCAGGATGCAGGGAACAGTGACGAGGCAACACGCGTCGTCTAACGGACGAAAATCCTGCACGACTATTCCGTGGCTCCCGATGTACCTGGCCTGATGAACGAGCTGCTGGTCAATCCAAAGATGACTGAGCGGCGCCGTGACATGAGCCGTCTCCTCCTGGCGGTATGCAGTGTTAAATAACGAATCCATTGCGGGCGAATCGAGTGCATGAAGCCCTGAGAAGAATTGGTCGTCGGCCCTTATCGTGGCCTTTGTTGATACGAGGCTCTCACAAATCCGGGACTGGCTCCCGCGGTACGGCGAAAAATCCTGCGAAATATGACTACCAAAGGGTGCCTGTCCCGGTTTTGTGAGAGCCTCTAAGAACCCCTGACAAAACCTGCGTGAGCCGCGACGTTTGCGGTGACGTTTCAGGCAAGGAGCGAGGAGAAGGCGGGACATCCCGTCGCCGACGAGCGACGCGGCCTGAGACGTCACCACCAAAGGCATTCTGCAGCCAGTTCTGCAGGCTCACAATGGTTCGCAGTGCGATTCCATAACATAGCCAACGGCTTGAATGAGGTCCCGATGAGAGATGTCATCGAGCTGCCCGATGGGGCCAGCCGATAAGTCCAGTTGTCCCTTTTCAATCGACAGAACATTCTCGCACTGGGCCACACAATTACTCGTAAAGCCAAAATCGCCCGCGCGGAACGGCACGCAATTCGGCAACTTGCTGCGGACGGCAAACCTCGCCGAGGTGCAGACCACGGCCAGGGCGTAGCGGCCTCGGTTCAATTCCTCCCGAGAGAGAATAATCACGGGGTGCGGCCCGGCCTCCGCAAAGTCGGCCATGTAGACTTCGCCCGGCAGAATCATGGTGTGTCGTCCATGCGGCCAATTGCGTTTCGCACAGCGGTCGCTCGTATACTGCTCTGCCGCTGTTCTTCTTCGAGAATATCCCGAACGGTCTCGTAGTCCGCTTCGCTGACCAGCACGTAGGCGGCGTTGTTCCGTGGATCGATCACGCGCGGGACGGTCCCCCCCCCGGCGTCCAATTCGTAAAGTTGCTGCGCCGTCAGTTCAATCTTCACGACCACCTCCTCGTGCAAACCAATTGCGATCTATCTGGCGGCAGGATGCCGACGGATAGATCGCGCGTTGAACTTTTCCGCTTCGTGCCGTTCGACGTGGATTCCACTGCCACCGCCGACGCACCGTCCGACTGCCCAGAACGTCCTGCGGAATCAGGCGGCCCCGGAAGAGCCCCGGCTGTGCATTTTACCGTCCGCCTGGGAGACTACCAGCGGAAATTGGGGCAGTACCGGTTCCGCCGGAACGGCAGACTGCGACTGCTGAGCGAGTCGTGAGGATGGCACGGCCTGCGTACCGCCGACAAGTGCGCTGTCCGGATGCCAGTCGTCGCAGCGACCGACCTCGACGCGCAGCGGCATGGAACTTCCGCGTACGGCGGGCGGAAGCATGGTGGGCGGAGGCATTGCGACACAGCATCGTAACAGCTGTGTTCGGGAGGCATTGGGGCACAGCACTAAGAACCCCTGACAAAACCTCGGTGGCCGCGTGGCGTCGAGAGTGGTCAGGATGCAGGAAAGAGTGACGAGGCGACAAACGTCGTCGAGCTGACGAAAATTCTGCACGACTATGCCGTGGCCAGCAGGTCCCTCCCGCAGGGCGAACACGGCAGCGGTGCGATACAGTTTTCGAACGGTGGTCATCGATCCGATGTGGCTGGCCCGCGACTATGCTGAACAGCTTGCCGAGATCCCGCACCAGACAGCACCAGATCTCCGCGTTCACTTCCAGACGCTCGAAAAGAGCCGCCAATTGCTGTTGCGTCCAGCCGCTTTTGCCCGGCTGACATTGCCGCGATGTCCAGTCCAGCAGGCTGAGCGAATCCGCAGTCGACATCGCCAGAAACGCCTTGTCGCGGCGAACTCGGTTCAGCTCGAACTCAGTCTCGACACTCTCTGACCCGGACTTCCGTTTTGGTGACGACAGTCGAATTTCCGATAACACCGCGAATATTGTATTCTGGACACGTTTCGGAGAAACCTGGCCGATCGATTCGTCCCGGTCCGATAGCGAAATGTCAGAGCGCTGCCATGTCGGCGGCCGCATTCGAAAAGACGGGACTCAGGTCATGAAACCGAATTTCTCCAGCCAGGACTCAGATGACGACGACGCCCCGACAGATCACTCCGATCACTCCGATCACTCCGATCACTCCGGCGATGGCGATGGCGATGGCGATGGCGAAAACCATCCTGCCACCGACTGGCTTGTGGATTTCGGTCGCGGCTGGGGGCCGTTGCGGCTGGGGGCGACGCGGGACGAGGTGGAAGACATTCTGACAGACGAAGGAATCGAATTTCAGCGAGTCGCCGAACGACGGATTGAAATCGGGTCGCCGTATGCGGAACTCAGTTTTGACGCGAGCGAGCCACCGCAACTTGTGGATCTCTATCTCGAATCCGATCACCTGCATACCGGGCACGCGGTGCTGGACGAACCGCTGCCGGTTGCGTTGCGGCTGCTCGGCATCACCAGCGCGCATTCGCGGGAGACGCTCTGGTCGATGGTCAGTGGCGAGTGTGAATTTGACGACCAGACCGGGAAACCGCTCAGCGATTCCGAACGGCTGACGACGGCCACGACTGAGGACCTGCTGAAGTGCAGTTTTCTCTGGCTGAAATCGATGGGCCTCGGCCTGTCGGTCTACAATGCCGAGGTCAACGGGATCAGCCTGCGGGAACCGGGACGCGTTCCGGTCGTCGGGTGCGGTCCTCTGACGGACGAACAGTTTCACCTGATTCAATCGCCGGAGCTGGATCAGTTTCTGGAAGCCGCGTTGGCGGCGAGAAACCGACAGACACGGCTGATGCCGGTCGTGATGTTTTGCCTGATCGCCATCCCGGTCTTCGGCTGGCTATTGCTTCAGAACCGGCAGCTCATCCTGGATCTGCTGCGATGATCGCAAACGTCGTGCTGCTGCTGATCACCGGCTTCGTTCAGTTCATCGGCCTGATCGCCGTCCTGTCCGGCATTTCGCTGGCGGAACCGCTGATGGAATACCTCGGAGCAATCCGCGCGGGTGAACCGTGGGTGATCGGCGAACTGGGATTGCGGTTTGCGAAAGTCGCGGGGCCGTGTTTCATTGGCGGTTTCATGGTCATCGGGATGCAGTTCTTCTGGCGGAACCACCGCATGCCTGAACGCCGCGAGAAGCAGTTTCCCCTGGAACCGTGGCGCTGGAATCCGCAATGGAATACGAACCGCATCCGACTGAATAGCCGCGTCCTGTACGCCGTCCTGGCGTTTTTCTGGGGATTCTTCGCATTCATCGTCCTGCCGGTCGGTGTGTACCTTGCGAGTATCAAGCTAAAGACCGGCATCTATACATTTATCGGTGTGTTTGGCCTGATCCTGTTCGTGATCTCGAAGACCTCGTGGCAGAACCGCCGCTGGAACCGGTCCGAGCTGATCATGGGTACGATGCCGGGTGTGATCGGCGGACCGTTTCGCGCTATCGTGATCCTGCCGGAGGTTTTTCCACCGGACGCGCAGTTCCGTGTTCAGCTGAAGTGCATCCGCAGGGAGACGTTGTCCAGCGACGGCGATGAATCGATCCGCACGAACACCGAAACCCTGTGGCACACCGAGGCGGTCATTGGTCGGCAGGTCGCTGCGGAGACTCCCGGCACGACGGCGATCCCTGTCAGCTTTGCCATCCCGTATGACTGCCGGCCTTCGGATTTCCACATGTCCGGAGTCAGGACGGAGCGAGTGTCGATTGACTGGGTTCTGGTTGTGAAACTCCGTTCGGACACGGATTTCCGGGAAGCTGCTTTCCCCGTGCCCGTCTTTCGAACTGGGGCGTCCTCAGAGACTTTTCGGCTGGATGATGAAGCGATCAGGCCGTTTCTGGCGAAGACGAATGCGGAAGCGATCCTGGATCGCATGGGTCTGCGGCGTGAACGACGGATTGACGGCAGTGAGCAGTTTTCGTTTGCCATGCGACCACCGGGAATACTGCGGGGCGTCGTGTTTCTTGTCGTGATCTGCCTCTCGGCCATCGTGGCCTCGTTCGTGTGGCTGACCAGTCCCGTGTCGTACTTAGCGGCGTTGCTGCCGGCCGCGATGCTGCTGGCAAGCGCCTGGGGTCTGTTCGAAATCCTGTTCTGGAGCAGCACGATGATAATCGCCCCGAATGAGGTGACGATCGAAAACGGTTACTCGGGCTTTCTTTCGACGGTGAGCTTTCTTCGTTCAACCGGGACGCAGTTCGCGAATGGCTGACGGCGCTCTGCAGTGGCAGTCAAATCTGACCGTTCTCTGAAAACTGTCACTGCGAATGGCAGAAGCTGACGACAATCACGCCGCGTTGCGCAGGTGTCAGAAATTTTCGTGCTGACACCAGGCGAAACCCTTTCTGGAATCGCAAAACTCCAGCTCACGTTGTCCATTCGGCTCGCACTGCAGCGATACAAAGCCCGGGCCCCGGCGTCTCGCGGTCAGCAGCGCGGATTGCCATCCATCGTCGCAACCTGTGAGGTGTATCGTGATTTCTGAATAGTGTACCAATATACCCTATGTGTCGAATGTTTCGTCATTTATCGATACGTCGTGTTGACGTGTCGATTGCGTGGACATCGCATGACACACCATGTCCAAAGCACCAGAGGCCGTCACACCCGCACAATTCTGGCGGCCGGATTTTCCCTTCAACCAATTGCCACCTCTTGCCACCTGGGGTGGAACTGGAAACTAAGAACCCCTGACAAAACCTGCGTGTACTGATCAATACTCTGCCGCTATTGGAAGCCCAGGCGAGTTCGGAGATTGAAAATATCGTCACCCCTTCGCCGTGTGCCCGGAACGGTTCTGGTTCGACAGTCAGGAGAAATCGTCTACACGCCGCCCGTGGGGGAAGACCTGCTGCGTTCACTGCTGGCAAACTGGGAGCGAATTCTGCGCGAAGCGAATGACATTGATCCACTGATTCGCATGGCCGTGGCCCATTATCAGTTTGAGGCGATCCATCCGTTCACAGATGGCAATGGCCGCACAGGACGTGTACTGAACAGTTTGTATTTCATCAGTCAGGAATTATTGACGCTTCCGATTCTTTATCTCAGCCGCTACCGTATTGCCGCATTCGGAACGTGACGGCACGAGGGATCGCCGGTCGACAAACGGCATCCAGGTATCTCAAAGGACTGGTGGAGGCTGGAGTGGAG
>SYLK01000299.1 GCA_005809115.1 Planctomyces sp.
AGCCCGCTACTGCCCCAAAAACCCCGACAAGAAACCCCTCGGCGATCCCAACGTCACAAAAATATCCACCGAACACCGCACAAAACTTCAACAACTCCAACGGAATTCCACCGCCTGAAAATGCTTCACAGCGTTGCCCGCCATGGGATACAACCACAGACTACCAGGGAAACCGGGAAGTATGATTCCTCTTGAAACAGAACATAGCAGTATGGCCGCCAGTTTCTTCCGTCGCGCCCCCCGCACCCGAGCCATGGCCCTTCGTCTCATGGCCCTCGCCTGCCTTGCGTTGATGGTGAAAGTCGTTGCGGTAGCCGACGAACCGGTAGCGCTGAAAGTCGTATCTGAGCCCCCAGGCATGCAGCTGATTTGTGAAGGCCATCCCCAGATACGCAGCATGTCCCCCGGCATGCGCGTGGTGCTGAACCGCCCGGTGGTGCTGGCCGAGCCCGTATTGGAGGGCGCCTGCGACGCGGATGCGACCGGGACGTCCATCTATGGCTCCGTCATCCGCGATGCAGGTGTATTCCGAATGTGGTACCAGGCCTGGCCGCGGGACTGGAACGGCGAGGACGTTGTCACCGTGGGCTGCGTCGAAAGCGATGATGGTCTCCACTGGCGACGGCCTGAATACGGCCTGGTCGAGTGCATGGGCAGCAAGGCGAACCCGCTGACCGACCTGCCGTTTCATTCGCCGTCGGTCGTCATCGATCCGGATGCCAGCGCCGACCGGCGCTACCGGGCATTCGGCTACAGCGCACCGTCGAAGTTCAGGGACCGATTCCCTCAGACGGTGAACGCGGCCGGCTATTACACGGCCCATTCCGCAGACGGCCTCCATTGGACACTCGATTCACTTGATCCGCTCTGGCCGAACGCGGATGTGATCACGAGCGCGTGGGATCCCGTCTCGCGCTGCGCCCGCGTGGCGATGAAGACCAACCGCTTCATGGGAGGGCTGAGCCGTCGGGCGTTTTCCACGGCGACGTGGAGCGGTGGGGAGGCGAGCAAGCCGGTTCCAGCGCTGTTCCCGGACGACTACGACGACCTCACCGCGCGGGCTCGCGGGTTCAACAGCGCAGACTACTATGGCGTCGGTCTGATGCCGACCCAGGGGCCGACCATCGGCTTTCTCTGGAACTTCCGGCATCAACTGCCGCTGGGCCATCACCCGTCCGTGGGCTCCTACGGCAGCATCGGCAGCGTCAGCGTGTCGATCGTCTGCCAACTCGAGCGTAGCGGCGGTTGGCGGCACGTGTCGGGCAGGCCGGACTGGCTTTCTGCAGACGATGCACCCGAGTGGGCCCGCGGCGCAATCTACACGGCCGCCTCGCCGTTGAATGTCGGCGATGAGACCTGGCTCTATTTCACCGGAACGATCGACCGTCACGGCTGGTGCGGCGAAGGTGTGGACTACGCCGAGTGGTCCAGGGGGGTGCAGGCCCGCGGTGGATTCTCTAAGATCGGTTTGGCAAAGTGGGTAACAAACCGGATCATCGGGGTACAGGCGGATCTGGTCGAGCGGATCGCCCTCACTTCGCGGAAAAGCGGCGCGGACCGGCTGATGCTGAACGCGGTCACGCAGTCGGATGGAGGTATTCGCGTGCGCCTGATCGGAGAGGACGGCAAGCCGGTCGAAGGTTACGGATACGAGGATTGCGAGCCGATGTCGGGCGACATTCGCGAGGCACCGGTTCGCTGGCGCGGGAAGGACGTTCTGCCGGCTGCGCCGACTACGGCAGAGGTAGAAATCACACAGGGAACTCTCTACGCATTCGACTATCGACTGGGTCCCGGAAACGTTTTCAACAACTCCCCTCAAACACGGATCGCTCCGCCATGAAACACACGCTCATACTTTTCACGATATTTCAGTTCGCATCGTTTTCCTCACTGCTCACCGCCGACCCGCAGCCTGACGCGAAGGCCCCGGGGGATGCCGGCGCGGGCGCCAGCACAATCGTGACCGTCAGCAAGAGCACTCCGGAGCTGCCACGCAGGAGTGAGGGCGATGTTATCGAACTGACAGACGGAAGTCTGTTGCTGGTTTCGATGGAGTTCGGCGGCGATGGCAGCGACTTCGCCACCACCCGGTTCGTGTCCCATGAATCGACCGATGGTGGCCTCACCTGGGGTCAGCATCGAATCGTCACGGGAACGCAGAAGGGTGATTTGAATGTGTATTCGCCCAATCTGATTCGTGCGAAGGATGGAGGAATTCTGCTGCTGTTCATGCGACAGCATCGGCCGGGCTCGCTGACCAATCATGTGTGGAAGTCCACAGACGAGGGGCAGACGTTTTCGCCACTGGCGGAGTTCGTCCCGAAGCGGGACTTTGCATTGTGCAATGCCACGGTGAAGCGACTGGATTCGGGACGCCTGCTTCTGCCAGCCAATCCACCCGCTCCCGGGAAACCGGCAGAAACCGGGCCGTATGCGGCGACCATGCTCTACAGCGACGACGATGGACTGACATGGCAGGTGTCCGAATCGCGTGTCGAGCTGCCCATGCGCGGGGCGATGGAGCCCCATGTCGAACAGACTGCTGACGGACGCTTGCTGATGGTAATGCGGAACCAGCTCGGGAAGTTGCATTTTTCCGAATCCACAGACGACGGTGCCACATGGAGCCCCGCCTTCGCCAGTTCCCTGACCGCGCCGGAATCGTGCCCCGAGCTCACTCGGATTCCTGGCACGAGCGACCTGCTGATGATCTGGAACAACTCCTACGATCCCAAATTCCGGTCGCATTTCGGCAAACGCAGTCCACTGACCGCAGCCGTGTCCAAAGATCACGGAAAGACATGGGAGCATGTGCGCGACATCGAGACCGACCCGACACGAGCGTTCTCGAACCCGGGCTGCCGCTTCACTCGCGACGGTCGCGCGATCGTCAATTACTGGACCTGTGAGTATCTCCCGAATTGGGCGATGCAGGACGTGATCGACATCCGAGTCGCCGTTATCGACAAGTCGTGGTTTTACGGCGAACCCGCCAACGCCGAAGCAAAGGATAAGAACCCCTGACAAAACCTGCGTGAGCCGCGACGTTTGGGGTGACGTATCAGGCAAGGAGCGAGGAGAAGGCGGGACATCCCGTCACCGACGAGCGACGCGGTCTGAGACATCACCACAAACGTCCCGCAGCGTTGCTTCGAAAGCGGCCGATCTGCGGCGTCATCGCTCCTCGACGACATGTGTCGCCTCGTCACTCTTCCTGGCATCTCGACCACTCGCGAAACAACGCGGCCACGCAGGTTTTGTCAGGGGTTCTCAGTCCGCCAGCTTCGTCTGCTCGGGGTGGTCTCGGTAGTTGATCTCGCTCCTCCGATCGTCAAACAAAGACGCCTGACCGCTTTGAGTGCTCAGGAAAAACGTGTGATCAAATCGCTGGCCGGCGATCTTCACTCTGAGTTGATGGCACTCGCTGAATTCACTGGCCGCCAGTCGACCGGGGTGATGTTCCTGATCGAAGAAGATCGTCTTTCCGGGACCATGCAGACTCCACCGTTCGTTGACGCGGCGCTCAGAAAATCCGACGTGTCGAATCCGGAAACCGTCCCTCGTGAGCCTGCTGCAGCCACTCGAACAGCGTCTTCGCTTTGAGCCGTGGTGCGGCTTCGAATCGCCGTCGCACCGGATCCCACACGTCGGCGAACGGATCATGCCGCGTCCGCCAGGACCGTTCCGAAGTCCGCTGGGACGGTAGTCTCTCTGAGTCGCGGTATTTCCGTGTTGTCTTCTCAATCATTTCCCCGATCCAGGCTGAATCCCGAGCGTCCAGCCCAGCCCCAACAGTCGCCGAAGCTCCTTCACGCATCCATTCGTGAGCATCGTAACCTCTCTGATAGAAACGCGTTACAATGATCAAGCATTTCCCCGCACCGCGGGAACCCCAATTGTCGCTGAGATCAAAATACTGCTCACATGTGCAGTACACGGGTCTGCTTTTCACCAACTCGCGAAATTTTTTCAGAATTGTCCGACCACGGATTGACTCACCTACATTCCATAGGTACTGTGCCTACATTTTGTCAGTAAGTGATGCGTGATGCGGTGGTCTGGTCTGGAGCGACATTATGGCCGAGAGTGATCCGAGTCCACTCACGAAGGCTCAGCGCGACATCATGGAGGTCGTGTGGGCGGCTGGTGAAGTGACGGTGACGGAAGTGCGTGACGCGCTGGCAAGAAAGCGTGAACTTGCCCGCAATACCGTTCAGACGATGATGGTGCGACTTGACGAACGCGGATGGTTGCAGCATCGGGCACAGGGCCGCACGTTTGTTTATTCAGCGGCCCGACCGAAAACCGTGTCGCTGGGGGCAAAGGTAAGCCAGATGGTCGATCGACTGTTCGCAGGGTCGCCCGAAAACCTTGTCAATGCGCTGATTGAATATCGTGGACTTTCAGCGGACGAATCCGAACGGATTCGCGAGATGATCGAACAGGCGGAAACGAAACAGGCATGTCCAAAAACACGAGGAGGCAAGCGATGAATAGTTCGTTCTGGAATCCTGGTGATCAATTCCTCGTTTGGGCTTTGAATGTTGTGCTGCAGGTTGGTCTGGTAGCCGCATTGGCGACGCTGATCGGCCTGGCATTGCGCCGTTCATCGGCGGCGCGGTATTGGTTGCTGTGTTCCGCATTGCTTGCTGTCATGGCGTGCCCGGTTTTGACAGCCGTGGTGCAGTCGTCAGGGTTGAGCCTGATTTCTGTGGAGATGATTGCTGCGACGTCCCGAACAGAAGTAATTCCGCCGGAAGAAGTGTCGATTGCGCCCCAGAGGGATGAAACGCGGCTGCAACAACCGTTGGGTGGGTCCGTCGCGCCACCGATGGTGCCGACGGAAGTCGACGTCGCCGCATTCGAACGACACGACCATCGTGTTCCCGAGGGGGTCAGCGAGGCTTTCAGTTCAGCACCCGGCGTTGCCGCCGGCGCACCTGCATCAATGCCCACGATTCCGCCATCTCCGACAAGGCTGGGACGAGTTCTGCGCATCGTCGGGCCACCGCTGATTGCGATCTGGGCGATTGTCGCCGCAGTCTTGCTGGGGAGACTACTCATCCAGTGGCATCGCCTTTCGTTGCTGCTGCAATCCGCAGAACTGAACACGGACGACGCCTTTGCGAATACGTTTCTGGCGGCCTGTACCGCGTTGGGGATACACTCCGGCAGAGTGCCGACACTGGTCATTTCGAGTGGCGTGTCCGGGCCGATTGCGGCAGGAATTCGTTCGCCGAAGGTGGTCTTGCCGGCAGCCTTTGTGCGGCAGATCAATTCGGAACAACTTCGAGACATCCTCATTCACGAAGTGGCCCATATTGCTCGTCGCGACCAGCTTGTCGTGCTGCTGCAGAGTATCGTGGGGGCTGTTTTCTGGATGCATCCGCTCGTCAGGCTGCTGAATCGCCAATTGGCAAAAGCCCGCGAAGAAGTGTGTGACAATTACGTCCTCGCCGCCACGGACGCCCCTTCGTACAGCCGTAATCTGCTGACGCTGGCGGAGCTGCAGAGTTCGCCTCGACAAGTGCCAGGGGCCGTCGGACTTTTCACGTCACGTTGGAAGCTGGAACACCGTGTCGCCGGGCTGCTGGATCAACGGAGAAATCGGACAGTACACACTTCATTGGTCGGAAGACTGCTGGCGACAGTGATTGCCGCAATCCTGATCGTGCTGACTGCGGCAGGGACCATGACACTTGCTGTCGTCCCGGTCATTTCGCAGGCACACGATCGGAATTCGCCGCCAATGCCTGTCAGCGTCGTGGGACCTGATGTTGTCCGGGATATTGTCACTGTACTCGGCGACGACTTTGGTCGCCTCTGGGGACTACCTCTCAAACTTGTCGTTGATTCTGAACGGGAACGGATTTACATCCCGGAGACGAACGGTTCTGTGTCAGTTTTCAATGCCAATACACTCAGCCGCACTGGCAGTCTTCCCCTGCACACGCAACGTTGCCTGGATCTTGCACTCACCGATCATGGAAAGAAACTCATCTCGATTGCGATTGATGGTTCGGCGAGGTTGTGGGACATCAGTGGAGAATCGCCCGTTCAACTGGACAAACTGGAACTGGCGCCTCATCAAAGCTGGCTGAAAATGTCAGCATCGAAAAACGGCGACCGAATTGCAATCCGTTCAGACGCAGAAATCACTCTCGTTGATCTTCAGAATGATCGTTTTGCTGTTCGCTCTCGACTGTCGAAGGGTACGGATTTCGTTGAGCCAGAAATTCCATATGGATTCGCAATTTCGCCCGATGGGAAATGGATGGTGGTCTGTGAATTGCTTAAGAATTCCACGTCGGTGAGGTTCGGACGCGGGGGCTACGTC
>SYLK01000300.1 GCA_005809115.1 Planctomyces sp.
ACCTTCCCTCGCCAGCACTGTAAGCAAATTGCTGTGTCCCCGTTGTCACGTCCCGTTGTCCCGTCCCCCGTTGTCCCCCCGTTCCAAATCGGGCGATTTCCCATCCCCGCACAAAGTCCGACCAGGAGCCGCGAGGATCATTGGGAAGCCAGAAGCCATACATGGGCAGGATGACGTGACCCCGTGGATCATGACAGCCTTCAACGCCGGAAGGCTGAAAAACTCGTTTAACGGCGAGCCGCAGGCGTAGGCGGATCCTGCTCAAATCAGTCGCACGAGTGTTGAAAAAGGTGCGGCTGTGTGGTCGATCAGTATGGTACGCCTGCCCCGATGATGCGTCTACGCCTGCGGCTCGCCGTTAAACGATGTAGACGCAGAAAGGGGTCAGGTCTCTGTGATCGGGTGAATCGCGGGCGATCGTGGTTCTGTCGCTGCAGGATCCTGCATTTCCACAAGGAGGCCACGTGATGCCCCGGCCACCTCGAGCCGACGATGCCGGTGGCCTGTACCGCGTGCTGCATCGTGGCGACCTGCGGGCGACCATTTTGCACAAGCATGCGGATTTTAAGGCGTTCGAGCGAATTCTGCATAGGAGTTTTTCGATCCAGGACGATGCACACCTCCTTGTCGTCTGTCGTTGTGTGGAGCGAAACGCACTGCGGGCGGGACTTGTCGAACGCGCAGAGGAATGGCGCTGGGGATCGCTGTGGCGCTGGCTGCGGCGACCAGAACCGAATCCGCAGATCCTCTCACCCTGGCCGCTGGCCCGCCTGCTGAGCTGGGTCGAGCGAGTCTATTCACCGCTGTCCGAATCCGAACTGGCGGCGGCGCGATTGTCCGCGCATCGCGGAAGGCCGTTGGGGGACGACCAGTGGGCAGGGGCAATTGCCCGTCGGCTCAGTCTCGAATCCGCAATGCGCCCCGCGGGGCCGAAAACGAATACGTTTCCCGGAAAAGACAATCAAAAAAGCCTGACGGATTTGACCCCTTTGACGCATTCAATCAAAAAAGCCTAACCCCTTTGACGCATTCGCAGTTGCCATCAGATCGCGCACGAACAGTTCGATACGATTCCCTGGCTGGACGTCAACCACTACTGCGTAATCAGCTCGATGTCCCCAAGATCCAGCGGAGCTTCCTCGTAGTCGCCGTCGAAATCAGGTATCTCAAAGGATCTCGGCTTCATCAAGTGCTCGCTGAGCATGAATCGCCCCGATGGCACGTTGTTGATGCGGAATCTGCCATCGCGATCAACCGAAGCGTGAAAGACAGGGCGTTGTGCCATCTGAGCCTGCCAGGCAGCCTGAGCAGCTTCGTAGGCGCGGACTGCCGGAGTCTGCTGCCACCTTGCAAGAGCTTGTGGATCGTTTCTGAGCGGTACCGGCAGCGCCGGCCGGGTCGGCTGCGGCAGGTCGGGATGCAGTTCCAGACGCAGGTGTCCCCAGCCGATGATCCGTTGTGAGTCCCGCGGCAGTACGAGTCTGCCGATGACAGGACGCCCTCCCCGACCAATCTCAAGGGATGTCGTCTGGCCCGCCAGCCAGGTTGCCGCCAGCTGCCGGGAAGAGGTGACTTCTGTGGCACCGTCGTCGACCATGTAGATGATATCGCGTCCAATGCGGCCAGTGCCGGGAAAGACCCGCGGCATCGTAAAAGCTGCATTACCGTCGGCTTGTGACACGCAGGAGCAAAGGACGGAACAGAGTTCACTCACGAAACTCCCGTCGGAGTACAGCGAGACCGGAGCATTGGCCGCTGGCTTGTTTCCGGAATAAATCGTGCCGTTGACAGACGCCCAGGCCGTCAGCGTTACCTGTTCGGGAATTGTGCCTTCTGCGGACCGGGCATGGGCGAATCCGCCGGGATGCAGGACATAGACTTCGAATGGCTGATCACGGAACGGCATCCTGAGAACACCGGCCTTGTCCGTTTTCATTCGTGTCGCGTATGTCTGCGAAGTGAATTCGCCATTCCTGATCACGATCTATTCATTCGCCAGGCCGATCACCACTTCAGCTTCTGACGCCGGCTGACCATCAGGAGTGCTGAAGCTGATGGCAATGTCCGGAGTTCGGGTCAGTTCAAAGTTGAGTTCCAGATTTCCCTCGGAATCCCGGATGTCTCGGGAGACGGCAACCTTGTAGCCATCCGCTTCGATGCGAACCAGGTGGGCCGGGGCACTGCGGTGCCGTGTGATCGTGTAGGTGCCGTCGATCGCCTGGTACGTGTCTTGCAGATGCCAGTTCTCTCCTTCTCGCTGTCCCGGTTCGTCTCTCCCCCCCGGAACACAACGAAAATTCCTGACCAGCTCACCCGTCTCCTTGTCGGTGACTCGCCCCGACACAACCAGCAGTCCTGGCGGTCGAAAGACGTATTCTTCAACCCCAGGTCTGATCTGCTGATACTCCAGGACCATGCCATCTGCCCGACAAATGTCGGCTTCGAATTCATCCAACGGCGCTTCGTTCCATTCCCAGACACCCTGACCATCGGCATACTGATCGACGCCGTTGAATTCGAAGTATCGGATGGGGCCTCGCCACCGCTGAAAAAAAATGCGGCTGCGAGCGACTCCCGCGCCGTTCTCATCCAGAACGCGGATGCGAACGTGCCGGCCCGGCCGCATCGTGAAGTTGACAGGAGCCATGGCCGGATCGATCTCGACGTCCTGCAGGTCTCGGGCGCGACCCGGAGCCGAACAGACGATCCGGGTGAGCCTGGGTTCACATCCTCGGAGCGTGTACTTGCCGTTCTGATCCGTTTTCGCTTCACGGAGTTCGTTGAAGTACATTGTCCGAATCAGAGCGTCTTCAATGGGCTTGCCAGTCTCGTCTGTGACCGTCCCGGTGACAGACAGACCTGTTACCAGCACGATGGTCTTTGGAGCGCCGTCGGGCTTTGCCTCATACTCTGCACGCGGAAGCCGGAGCCGACCCTGGGCGTAACGAGGATCGTCAACACTCACAAAGACAGTCTCCTCCGACACAGGAACCATTTCGTAACGCCAGAATCCGCTCGCGTCCGTCATCAGATGTGTTCCAGTGCCAATCTCCTTTTCGTCACCCGGTCGCCTTCGAAACTGGACTTGTGGAGACACTTGCGCGCCTGCGATGGGCTTGCCCGATGCATCAACAACCTGGCCGGTGACTGTCCAGGCAGCTTCCAGCTCGATTGTGAACGAATCGGGGATACCCTCCGATCCATCGGCGACACGCCACGCGGCGAGATACGGTCCGAAGCCAGGTAACTCCACGAAGACATTCAGATACTGTGCATCGACAGGTCGCCAAAAGTGCAACTGGCCGCTCTCATCAGATTCCAGAATCGTCCCGTAGCGGTGATCCTTCTCGTGCCGGCCAACCAGCACATCGGCCGTCGGGATGTTCGGAATGCCGCGGATTTCACAGTGCACGTGGGGCAGCGGCTTCCCATCCGGTCCAGTGACCTGCAGCCGGAACTCACGCTGCCCGGGTTTCTCGACCGGCTTCTCGCCGCCCATTGATGCCGCGCTGCCGGCACCGGTTGCCACATCTCGCGGCATCATCACCGGCAGGGTCAGGCACAGCAGGCAGGCACCGAACGCGACCAGCAGACCTCGGCCGCCGGGAACGTGTTCCGAAACAGGTTCGTCGAGCAATCGCGCGATACGACGGCGCAACTCCGACGGACTGCGACCACTCGCCGCCACCGCCGTCAGGTTCGGCGCGTCCGTCCGACCGGCTGATGAGAGCGAAACCACGTGCAGCAGCGCTTCGGCATATCGAACGCGAATTCTCGTCTGCGAGTCTGTTACACTCTGACAGACCAGATCGTCGCAGCAGAATTCTCGAAACTCGCTCACACGACGGCTGAGAAGCCAGATGGCTGGATTGAAGAACAGCAATGCTTCCGCCAGTCTCTGCACCATCGTCGCCCACAGGTCGAAGCGACGCAGGTGCGCGATCTCGTGAGCAAGAACCAGCGTCAGTTCGTCCGCAGAGAGCCCCGTCACGGCAGAAGCGGGCAGGAGAATGACCGGCCGAAACAAGCCGACAACGTGTGGCACGATCACCTGCTGCGTCACTGCCACGACGGGCGAGATCCGCAGATTCCATTGGCGAGCAATCGACTGCACGATCTGATCCACTCGGTTGTCCTGCTGAATCGACGCATTCCTGGCCAGACGACCGACGCTGACCGAAGCGAGACACAACCGCAGAAGCATCAGCACCACACCCGGCAGATACACAGCCAGCACCAAGAGACCAGCAGAAGCACTGACAGAAAGACCCGAGGATGCTGGCTCCACCGGCTGCCGGTGGGAATCCTGCGGAACCGTATTCGCCGCTGCCAGGATCTCTGCCGCTGGTGTCTTCTCCGTCCCATCAGGTCGCCAATGTGCAGCAACGGGTACCGTCCGTGATGCGGTCTCAGCCGTGATGCTTCCTGGCGCCTCCGGTGTCGGAACCACGGCCTCCGCGGAATCGAAAGCCGGAGTTCGCTGTTGTGCGATTCCCGGCGGAATCCGCAAAAAGGTCACCGGCATGCAGACAACCGCAGACAGCAGCCCTGTCATCCACGCGGCGTAAGCGATTCGAGCCCGGCACCGTGAAAGACGAACAACGGCCGATGCCAGCAGAACAATGGCCGTCGCCTGCCAGAGCGAATGCAGCAGCGTCA
This sequence comes from Planctomyces sp., assembly GCA_005809115.1. GTDB lineage: Bacteria > Planctomycetota > Planctomycetia > Planctomycetales > Planctomycetaceae > F1-80-MAGs062. Next base: position 4,660 of record SYLK01000300.1, read on the forward strand.
GACAAAGCCGATCCGCGAACGCAGCAATCTCATTCATTCCTGAATCTCCTTCGATTTTCGGGCGACCAGTCTGCGAATCTCAGCAAGCTCTTCGGAATCCACATCTGCGGTCTGCAGCAGGTTCAGCACCAGGGCAGCTGGCGAACCATTGAACAGGCGCGACAACAGACTTCCCACCATTTTTCCGGTCGTGGTTTCCCGCGGAGCCGCTGGCCGGAACCAGAATGACTTCCCGTCCCGCCGACGTTTCACGAATCCCTTACGATGCATGATGTTCAGCATCGTGATCACCGTACTGTGCGCCAGCGGACGTCCGGCCTCCTCCAGTGCGACCCGGACGTCGCGAACCAAAAGCGGCGACTTCTCCCAGAGAATCCTGAGGATTTCCAGCTCCAGCTCAGTGGGCTGCTCTGACTGCGTTCTCGCCATTCCATGCTCCCTGAATCATCTAACGAATGCGATGACTGGATCGTACAGCCGCCGCGTGATGGTGTCCAGTCATCTTCTAAACAATTAGCGGATATTCTGCTTCGTCGCTGCGCAGGCCGGCGGGGGGTCTGGTCTCGACGCCAGCCCTCACGTCCGTTCCGGCTGCGATATCAGGGAATTGTCGTCCCCCTCACGCCGGAGCGCGAAGTCGGCGATCCTGACGGCAAACTCACACGCATGGACATCTTCCGCGGCTGTTCGCAGCTGGTCGCAATCCGGTCGTCCCACAGCGAAATCACACGATCCGCCATGTCGGCAATCACCGCATTGTGCGTGATCACCGCCGTCGTCGGCTCGTCACACAACAGGACCTCCGGCCGCTTCGCGATCGCCCGTGCAATGGCCCCCGGCTTTCTGTTCCCGATCAGGGAGAATTCGAGCAGGGGCTCTGGCAGGCGACACCGCCCGGGATGGCTGGTCTCCGGATGGCTGTTCCGACGAACTTTGCCGAACGGCCTGGCCGGGACTTTCCAGGCGGTTTCGGCATTGCGACAATGACAGTGGCACCGCGTGGCACGTTCCGCGGACTTTCCGCCGCGGGTCGCCCGGGCTTGATTACGTGGGAGAAGAACCATGGATGAGAATCGGCGGAGTGCAGCAGAATCAGGGCCCCCGCTGCCATCGGATGCCTTCAGCGACAGCTGCGGTATCCGGCGCGCTTCGCTTGAGGCCATCCATCGCCTGGAAGCCGCACTGGGAGCCGCAGCGCCTGGTCGTGAGGCGGCATGGGCCGACAATGTCAGGGAGGCATTGTGTGCCGTGCAGGCCGCGCTCGATGCCAGGGACAACTATGATGGTGTCGACGACAATCCGCTTTCGACCATTCTCCGTTCGCAGGCTCAGTTTGAGCACCGTGTGAGCCAGCTCCGTCGAGACTATACCAGTCTGCGCAGTGAACTCGCGGCGGCTGATTCGCAGTGTGATCAGCGGCCACCGGACTTCGCCGAACTGCGCCGGCGCATTTACGCGGCGCTGGCGGCTTTGCGGCATTATCATGCTCGCGAAACAGATCTGATTCAGGAAGCCTGGGGAACTGATACTGGCGCCATGGACTGAAACAGACAGCAGCCGTCCGCCCCGGCAGTGCTGCGCAGTGTGCGAATCTGACGCTGCCGCCCATGATCCGCTCGACAAAATCCTGAGTGGCGGACTGCCGGAATTCCGCTTCCGTGATCAGCGGGCAAGAGACGAGTGCTCGCCGCTTTCAAACTCGCAAAGTCACGCGCGAGCTTTCGGCGAGGACGACCGCCAGACGCCTGAAAAACTCACTCACCAGATCACTGGTGTCGGACCGTACAGCCAACTGCTCGTCACACGTGTTTCCCACAATCGACCAGATCGGCCGCGGCACGATTCTCCACGTTTTTTCCCCATCACACAGGCCCACCGCGTCCGTCGGGATTGTCCCGGTCGGAGCGACAACTTGTTGGGGCAGCGGACGCTCGGCATTACCGGGCGTGCGGAGTTGACTGTCCAGATAAACGCGCCCCGATCGCACGCATTCAGTAGAGGCGGTCTGTTCAAGTCAGGCAATGGCGTGGCGGGCTGGACGGATGCGAATTGTACCGAAACGAGTCGACCAGGATTCTTCAGGGCAGGTCAGACTCGTTCACCTGTTCACCGCCCGATGGCGTGCCCAGTGCCTGCACGATCCTGAGATCTGTCTCGCTGCCGAGCAGCTTCACAGATCCGTCGCACATCAGGAACATCGCCCCGTTCCAGCTCGGCGGGCCACCGAAACCGTGCGGTGACCGATTGACTCCCAGCGCGGGGTCTCGGACGTTGGCGGGATGCCCCCACGGTTTGAGGTCTTGCGAAACGCTGCCCAGAAGGATGGTGTTGGCCGCACCATCCACGATCTGCGCGAGAGACATCCCCGGTTCTTTAACTCCCGGCTGATGGACCGCGCCGGCATTGACAGCTGAGTCGTTCAACAGATGTGCCGGGACGGTTCTGATGGGCAGCACGTGCAGATTGCCAGCCCAGTGGGCCAGCCCGAATCCCTCGTCGTCAAAGACAGGGCCAGCAAGCGACGGGTTCACGAATTCACTTAGAACCCCTGACAAAACCTGCGTGAGCCGCGACGTTTGTGGTGACGTTTCAGGCAAGAAGCGAGGAGAAGACGGGACATC
>SYLK01000301.1 GCA_005809115.1 Planctomyces sp.
CACCAGCAGCACGCGTTTTCCGTCCAGAACCTCCGGCAGCGGAGTGTACTTCATGCGGACCTTGTCGGATCGGTTGTTGCCTTCGATGAAAGTACGGCCAATGTACCGATTGCGAATCAGCCCCTCCAGGGACGGCACACCCAGTCGGAATGCCATGGCGTCCGCAGCGGCTTTGGCTGTGTCCGGAACCGGTACCACAACCACGTCGTCGCCCAGGGGCAGGGATTCCGCATCGGCCAGTTCCTCCCCCAGCCGTTTTCGTGACAGGTACACACCGGCGTCATCAAACGAACTGCCGGCATTCGCAAAGTAAATCCACTCGAAAAAACAGTGCGCCCGGCGCGGACTCTCGGCATATTTCTCGACGCGCACGCCGCCTGCATCCACGATCACCGCGTGACCGGGCGGAAGATCCTTCACATTTTCATCCGCAAATCCCAGATGCGCAAGTGCCACGCTTTCGCTGGCCGCGGCGAACAGCGAGCCTTCAATGGCGTAACACAGCGGACGAATCCCCAGCGGGTCTCGTGACACAAACATCTGACCACGGGCATTCAGGTAGACGATATTCCACGATCCGTCGACACGGGAGGCGATTTTCTGCAGCAGGGATCGCGGCGATATTTCTGCGTCCAGCGACAACTCATGCGAAATCAGGTGATTCAGTACTTCCGTGTCCGTCTCACGTGCCAGATGAAAGTCACTGGACCGCAGGATCTCGTCACGCAGCTCCAGATAATTCGCCAACTGCCCATTGAAGGCAAAACTGAACCACTTGGAACGGGCCAGATGGTGTCGTTCGAATGGTTGTGCATAACTGCGGTCGTCCCGGCCACAGGTGGCGTATCGCACGTGGCCGATCGCGGCACGCCCCGAGTACTCATCCATCAGCGACTGATATCGCTCATTGTGGTTCATGCGGAACACCTCCGCCACGCCTCCCACATCCTTGTGCGTGTCAATCAGCTGCGGTCGCCCGGGATTGAATGTGGTGATGCCCGCAGCCAGTTGACCGCGATTCTGCATGTCCAGCAGCATCCCCGGGATCAGCCGCGAAGTGCGATTGACCTCGCCACCTGGCACCAGCGGGCTGACCTCCGCTGAATTCAGATGATAAACCGCGGCAATCCCGCATTCGTGCTTCAGATCTTCCATGCTGGCCCACATCGATTCCAGGGGGGAACGCCACCTGTGGCGTTCCTCAGAACAAAGTGACGGCCGAAAACGACCGCCGGAAGGGCGAATCATACTCGCCCGCCCCGCTGACTCCAGTCAACCGATCACCTGAACCGGGGAACACCGGATTTCCCGCCGTCTGATCGTGGGACGCCCGAGGGGATCAGGAACAGAATCTTCCCTCATCCATGGAATCCCGGGCCCAGCGACAAATTCGGCTTCCGGTCGAGACGGTCGTTCCCCCCGGGGGCTGCTGTGGCATCACGAAAAACAGCGAGTTGCCACTTTTTTGCACACCAGCCAGGCCGTATACTCCGATTCGTTTACTGAGGACTTTGTTTCCGTGTTTGAGGAGGGGGCACGCATGGTTCGGAGAGCCATCGCGCTGTCAGGAGGTTCCGGCACTGCTGGTCCCATACGCGACTGTCTGCCGTTCGCGCGGGCTGGTCTGTGTTTGCCACGACGCGGGACGCTGGGGTCTTGGTGCGGGAACCTGTTGTTTTGTCAACGCTGAGCCTTTGGGTTGACGCTTCAGGAATCGGGTCAGGAACCAATCGTGCGGAGCACCCTTCGGGCCTTTGGCTGTTGGTTCCTGACCCGTTTCTTCAAGTCTGACAAAGCACTACGACGAATCGTGCAGGGCTGTGAGGATTTGCAGATGACGATTTCCGTACATTGTGGCGAATGTGATTACCGGTTTCGGGTTGAGAACAAGTACTCCGGCAGGATCATTCGTTGTCCTTCCTGCAGCGCGGCGGTTTCTGTCCCGGTGCTGACAGTGGCCCCGCGACAGTCATCCGGCGAGCCGGCGGCGGAACGACCTGGTCCAGCGGCCGGGGCCAGATCGAAGCCTCCCGTCGCGGCGGAGCCACAGCGAATTTCGCCGCCGCTGGAGTCCGCCGTGGCGAGGAGAATCGCCGAAGTGTCTGTGACGGCGCGGCGTCGGCAGTTACCGGATTCTCGACGTTATTCGCACCAGAACCCACTGCGGATCGTGGGGGGAGTCGCCGGCGGCATTCTGGCCGTCGGGCTGCTGGCACTGGCCGCGTTCAAGCTTGGTCAGTCTGGTGCGGAAAGTTCTCATGCTGTCGGTGTCGGCAGTGCGGGCGGCAGCATGGTCGGACAGAGTACTCAGGCTGCGTCAGCACAGACAGCCGATCTCCCGGAGGACCATGCCGAGACGGGAACAGTCTCAGCGGCTCCAGCATCTTCCGCAATGGCCGCTTCCGGGACGGCACAGGTGGGCAACGCCGCTGATTCTCAGAGCGAGTCTTTGGACGCCGCTCTGGCTTCGACCGCTGCCGTCGTGAACCCGCCGTCGACACGGCCAGCGAACGGGACAACCGGTGGAGAATCATTGAGCGTGGCGTCCACTCCGCAACTGGGCCTCGCACCGCCTTCCCTGCCAGGTTCTTCGGTGCCGAACCCTTCGGTGCCGAACCCGAGTTCCTGTCCACCCGCGGTGGCTGCGGAATCGAACCGGACTGCGGAACTGCCCGCAGTCGCTCCGGGCCACGGCACGGCCGCTGTGGCAGCCACGATTCCGTCCGTGACACCGCTGCCGGTCACGTCGCCCGCCCCGGCAGGCCCCGCCCCGGCAGCGGGTTCAGGTGCAGAAAAACCGGTTGCGGCGGGGGCGCCGGTTCCGCGTGGTCCGGTTCCGACAGCATCTTCGGTCGAGCTGTCGCCGGCAGACCTGGTTCAGCGGGTGGACCCCTGCATTGTGCGGGTGAACGTCACGTCGGACAAGGGTGAAGGTCACGGCAGCGGTTTTGTGGTCGACACCACGGGGATTGTCGTGACGAATTATCACGTGATTGAGGCGGGCACCAGTGGTTTCGTCTCGCTTCAGAATGGAGACCAGATGCCAATCGAGGGATATCTGTACCTGAACCACAAGACGGATATCGCGATTCTGCGGGTGGACACCGGGAAAGCCGGGGTCTCACTGACAGCTCTGCCGCTGGCTGCGGAACTGCCACGGAAGGGAATTGCTGTCACCGCGTTTGGTGCTCCGCTGGGCCTCGACTTCACCGCGTCCAGCGGCGATGTCAGTGCCCTGCGTGATGCGGCTGAACTCAAGGAGATGATCGGGCTGTCCGACCATGAAGGAACCTGGATTCAGACAACGGCTCCGATTTCGCCGGGCAACAGCGGAGGACCGCTGGTGAACCGGTTCGGGGAGGTTGTTGCGATCAACACGCTGACGCTGACCGAGGGCCAGAATCTGAATTTCGGGATCTCGGCCATGGA
>SYLK01000302.1 GCA_005809115.1 Planctomyces sp.
CCAGTCCTCACAAGTACTGAGTGTTGGGAACGACTTCCAGAGGTCACTGACGGTGGCGGAGAGCCTCTGCCCGCCTGGGCTCGGGCCATCGCTGTCCATTTACCTCGGACGGCGGCAGCGATGCTCAAGGTGGATCACGCTCACCGTACCCTGACCCCTTTGGATTCCCGGCTCAGGGCGAAGTTGCGGTGGGTCGTCGCGAACGTGAACCGTTGCGAATACAGCAGGGCTTATGCGCTGGCTGATCTCAGACGGGCAGGAGCGACCGAAAACGAGATTGCACTTCTCACGGGGAACCCGGCGAACTGGCCTGAGGAAGATCGCGATCCGCTGGAGTTTGCACGCCTGCTGACGCTTGCCGCCCCAAGCATTCCTGACCCGTTTTTTGAAAAGCTGAGAAAGCATTTTGGAGACCGGAATGTTGCGGCGATGGTGCTCCTGGCCGCTTTCGGGAATTTCCAGGATCGAATCGTCCTGGGGCTGAACCTTCCACTCGAGGAAGACGGGCCACTCCCGCCGATTGACGTCTCTTTTACCGAAGGTGCACTGCAGGTGGCGCCTGTCCTCCCGCAAAATGCCCATGTTGAATCTTCAAGCGCCAGTGCCCCCATCGTACAAAAGGTGATCAACTGGGGAGAAGTTTCCTACGAAGAGCTGCAAGCGAGGCTCGAAAGCCAACGCAACAAGTCGCCCCGATTGCCAATCCCGTCGTGGGATGATGTGAAGCCAAAGCTCCCGATTGCGATGGCTGGTCGTCCGACCCGCATTGTGTGGAGCCTGACCTGCCTGGGATATGTGCCGGAATTGGCGGTTCCTTGGAGCGTCTCAACTCGCACTCTCTGGGCGGAGGCTCCGTCTGACCGGGTTTTTGAGGAGAGCCTGTTCTGGGTGCAGACCCGGGCCACTGATTGCAACTATTGCATGGGACATTGTGAGATGCTGCTGGAAGTCGCCGGACTCGACAAGAATCAGATCCGCGAGCGCACCCGGATGCTGGGCAGCGATGACTGGTCCGCCTTCCCGCCTGCGGAGCAACGCGCCTATGCTTATGCTCGCAGGCTCAGTCGTCGCCCATGGGAACTTACAGAATCGGACTACCGGACTTTGGAAATCGACAGAGGAATCAAAGAAGCAATGGCCACATTCTGGTGGCTGTGCCGCGGACTCTATATGACGAGGGTCTCGGACGGCTTCCAACTTCCGTTGGAACGGGAAAACGTCTTCGCTGACTACGCTCCTCCTTCCGCGAGCAAGGCAGACTAACCTCCAGATTTCCGCATTCTCTGCATGACTGTCTCGTGTCTTAACCACGAGATGTCCTGCCATCCGCGAAGCAGCCCATCCGGCTGGACACCTTATTACTGAATAACCTGAATTTGTCTCTTGAATGGGAACAGACAATGCGTCATTCTGCGAACTTCATCGCGTGTCTGATTTTTACAACTCTCATCACGCCGACTTGGTCGGACGAACCCGGGAATTCCTCAAAAGAGTCGCCAGCCACTTCCGGCCAGGACGAGGAAACTCGTACGACGCCACCTCTCACGCCAGAAGCGGAACAAGCGGTCGTAGAACTCCGCGCCAGCCACCCGGCGGATTCCGAACCGCTTGCGATGTTGGATGCCATCCTCAATGGTAGCCGACTGGGGCCCGGAGAAGGTTGGTTTAAACACGCCGTGTCCCGGTCGCACTATACTTGGGATGTCGTCTCCAGAAAGTACGATGCTGACACGGACGGGGCGATTTCCGCGGAAGAGTTCGGCGGAAGTGAGACAGACTTTGCCAGGCTCGACCGTAACGGCAACAAATCTCTGGCAGAAGATGATCTCGATTTGAGCGGCAACTCGCTGTACCCGTCTCCCGGTTTCATGCTCTTCTTCATGGCGGATGCCGATGCCAACGGGAAAGTGACTCCCGAGGAGTTTTCGTCATTGTTCTCAAGGTTCGACACCGATGGCCGAGGTTACTTGGCCCTTGATGACCTTCGAGACGAATTACTCCCTCCCGACCCGGGGCAGCGTCATCGCCGTCCTGACGCACCGAGCCGCAGCACATTGATTCTCGGCCTTCAGCGTCAGGAGATCGGATCACTCCAGCCGGGACCTGCACTCGAAGAATTGGCCCCGGACTTCACATTACACACCGTCGATGATCGTGAGGTGACTTTGTCAAAAGAAGTCGGTGAAAAGCCAATCGTGCTGATCTTCGGCAATTTCACGTGCGGACCGTTCCGCAGCCAGTCCGGTAATATTGAAAAGCTCTATCAGCGGTACAAAGACCGTGCAAAGTTCTTTCTTGTGTATGTTCGTGAGGCACATCCGGCCGACGGCTGGTGGATGACAAGCAATCAGCGGGTCGGCATCGACTTGACGCAACCGACGACCAATGCCGAGCGCCGGGCCGTGGCCGCCACGTGCCGATCCCACCTGGGGCTGGATGACAGCGACCTCCCGTTCCTGGTGGACACTGTCGATGACAAGGTTGGAGCGGCCTACAGCGGAATGCCTAACCGACTTTATCTCATCAACACCGAAGGCCGCGTGATGTTCAAGAGCGGCAGAGGGCCATTTGGCTTTAAGCCCAGGGAAATGGAACAAGTCCTCATCATGCTGCTGCTTGAGCTGCAGCCTCCGACATCACCCTGAGAATGACTGACTCAGTCCAGCCGAGGTCACAATGTCGCACAACAAGTCCGCTGGTGATGATCATGCCGGTGCAGCTCCCGCCGTGGATCGGCCGGGGCGGGGTTTTCGAGTGGCGCCTGCTCCCGAGGCGTGGGGCAGGCTGCCGACCGCGGTTCGCGGTAACGGGGCCGCGCTGCCGGACTGGGCGCGAATCACGGTCGGTCCGCTCCCCCGCACCACGGCCGCGCTGCTCCAGCTGGATCTCGCTCATCGGACGGTCGGTCCCGTGCCGTTGCCGCTTCGCTCCGCCATGAGGTGGATTGCCGCACATTCTGTGCAATGCGAATACGGGATGGTACACGCAGCCGCGGACGCCCGGCGGCATGGTGTCAGCGACGCGCTGATCCATGCACTCAGTCAGGATCGCTGGCCGGGCTGGTCGGCGCAGGACCGACGCGCTCTGAAGTTCGCTCGCGACATGTCTGTTCATTCGGAATCGGTGACGGATGACGAGTTCGCACAGCTCGTCCAGGATTTTGGCTAACGACAGACAGCGTCCATGGTTCTGCTGCTGGCCTGGGCGAATTTTCACGATCGCCTGATGTTGTGCCTCAACATCCGGCCTGATCCGACGACCCCGGCAGTGCCGCTCGACGTGGAATTCCCTGCCGAAGCATTCGTGATCAGGACGACTCCGCCACAGCCGAGTGGTCAGGTTTCGGCCACCGGTGTCACAACGGACGCGGCTGCGGACCACACCGTCTCGAACGCGGAATCCTACGACGATCTGCAGCTGCGACTGGAAAGCCAGCGTGCCAGACCCACTCGACTGAAGATCCCCGAGTGGGATGCGATCGTCCGCAACCTGCCGGAAGGTCTGATGCAGCGGCCCACGGAGATCATCTGGTACCGCATCGTCTTCGGATACGCACCGGAACTCGCCGTTCCTTTCGAACTTGTCATGCGGACAGCAGGTTCTGAAGCCGGATCAGGCTGGGACCGAGTGTTCGCGGGGAGTCTGTTCTGGGTGACAACCCAGGCCATGCAATGCCCTTATTGCATGGGGCATTGTGAAATGAACTGGGAAGTCGCCGGGCTGACGCCGGACGAGATTGCATCGCGCAGCCGGCTGCTGGCCGGGTACACGTGGTCGGCCTTCCCGCCGCGGGAACAGCAGGCCTTCGAATTTGCCCGAAAACTTTCGCAGACTCCATGGGCGATCTCCAGCGACGACGTCGGAAGGCTGCAGGCAGGGTTCGGCAGCGACATGGCGCTGGTTCTGATTCTCAATGCCTGCCGCTACCACTACATGACGCGGATTTCCAACGGATTTCAGCTGACACTGGAACGGGACAACGTGTTCTGGGATTACTTCGGCACGAAACCTTCGCGATGAGACGTCAGTTTCGCTGCCAGAGCAGAAAACGCCAGCCGACGGAGGAAACGCCAGCCGACGGAGGA
>SYLK01000303.1 GCA_005809115.1 Planctomyces sp.
ACAAAACCTCCGTGGCCGCGTTGCTTCGAGAGTGGTCGAGATGCCAGGAAGAGTGACGAGGCGACACATGTCGTCGAGGAGCGATGACGCCGCAGATCGGCCGCTCTCGAAGCAACCCTGCGGGACGCTTGTGGTGAGGTCTCAGGCTGCGTCGCTCGTCGGCGACGGGATGTCCCGTCTTCTCCTCGCTCCTTGCCTGAGACGTCACCACAAACGTCGCGGCTCACGCAGGTTTTGTCAGGGGTTCTAAGATGACAGTGATGTCCGTGGCACTGGTCATACTGCACCACCTCCGAACAGATCAGGCTTTGACTTCGCGTGGGCGCAGGGAGCACACCGGCGAATGACCGGGGCGGGTCCTGAATCGCACGACCAGTGAACGTCGCGTCAAGCCGGGGGCGAAGGGACATCATTGTTCGTAAACCTCTCTGGTATATGTCGTTATCACTTTCTGCGCCACGCATTGACGCTGTCCAGTGAGTCGCCGGACGGCGTTGCCATGAGACGGTTCGGCCATCGAAAAAGGCCCGGAAATTCTGGCTGGCGGAAAAATCTGAGTTTAATGCCGGCCGGGACTCAGGTATTCTGCAACGAGGTGCGACGAGTGCAGCGGCGACTGATCGCTGAAACGTGCTCGCAGACGGGGGATTGAGGTTGCCAATGAAGTTTCTTGTGTCTCACCGGGTCCTGGTTCTCGGCCTGATGTGTTGGGTCGCGGTGGCGTCGGCACCGATCTTCGCGTCACAGACCGAGGACGAGCAGGACCTGAATTTTTTTGAGCAGAAAATTCGCCCGGTGCTGGTGCAGCATTGCTATGCATGTCACTCACGGCAGGCCAGTGCCGCCAGAAAGCTCCAGGGCGGACTATTTCTTGATACGGCCTCGGGAGTTCTGGCGGGGGGCTACAGTGGGCCTTCGGTGATTCCCGGCAAGTCTGCCGAAAGTCTGCTGATCAGCGCCCTGCGGCATGATGGCCTGCAGATGCCACCGAGCGGGCGGCTGGCAGATGAAGTGGTCTCGGATTTCGTGCAGTGGATTGACCGAGGTGCCATCGACCCGCGTCAGGAACCCAGCGCAGTCGGGAAACGCCGCGAAATCAGCCTGGACGAAGGTCGTGAGTGGTGGGCTTTTCGCCCGCTGCAGAGGGTGGTGGTGCCCGAGCAGCCGGACGCAGCGTCGCCGTTGTCGCCCGTCGATCGATTCCTGCACGCTGCTCAGCGAAGAATGGGTCTTCAGCCGGCCGGACGAGCGTCGCGGGAGCGACTGATTCGGAGGGCCTGCTTTGAGCTGATCGGCCTTCCGCCCACACCGGAGCAGGTCGATGCGTTTCTGCAGGACCCATCGCCGACGGCCTTTGAGCGGGTTGTGGACAGTCTCCTGAACAGTCCCCGTTATGGCGAGAAATGGGCACGCCACTGGCTGGATACTGCTCGGTACGCCGAGAGCGGGGGATATGAATTTGACGGGTTTCGCCCCGGTGCGTTCCATTACCGTGACTGGGTGATTCAGGCGCTGAACGACGATCTGCCTTATGACGAGTTTGTGCGGATGCAGCTGGCCGGGGATAAGCTGGTTCCGGACGATCTGCGAGGAGCAGCTGCGACGGGATTCCTCGTGGCGGGGCCGTATCCGGGACAGATCACAGCCAAGACTGTCGAAGGGATCCGGTACGATCAGCTGGACGACATGCTGATGACGATCGGTGGGTCGATGCTGGGGCTGACTCTGGGCTGCGTTCGCTGCCATGACCATAAGTATGACCCGCTGCGACAGCAGGATTATTACGCGGTGGCGGCAGCGCTGGGGGAAACCGTGCACGGTACCCGGACTCTGGATCGCGACCCGTCAGCCACTCTCAGAGCGTATGGGGACTATCAGCAGGCCGGCGATGTCCTCCGTGAGGCGATGAGACGGTTTGCCCGGGACGAGCTGCCAGGGCGTTTTGCGGCTTGGTGCTCGGCCGAACTGGCCAGGCAGCCCGCGGCCCCGCGCTGGCAGGTTCTGGATCCGATCACCATTTCGGCGGAACGCTCGTGGCTCAGGGCCCGGCCGGGGGGCTTGATTGTCCACGACGGCCTGATCTCACCGGGCGCCATGTTCGCGGGGAGGCTGCAGCGGGGAGCCGTCGGGAGCGAAGAACAGTACGTCATCAGACTGTTGACCCATCAGCAGAACATCACCGCGCTGCGTCTGGACGCATTCGTCGAGAAATCACTGACGCAGACCGGGCCGGGACTCAGCGGTGACGGCAGCTTTCAGCTGACCGAGCTGACCGTGACTGCCCGAGACCTGTCAGCGAATCCCAGGCAGGAGCCGAGGGAGCTGCGGCTGACACCGGCATATGCGGCATTCGAGGACGTGAATCAGCCACTGAGTCAGGCTGTCGATGGCAAACCGGAGACGGCGTGGGTCGTCCGTACGACGGCAAAACACGACAATGCCGCCGTCTTTGCGCTGGAACCTCCGCTGGCCGGTTCGGTCTCCGGCACGGAACTGGTGTTCCATCTGCGTTTCCGGGATTTCGGCCTGGCCAGAATGAGGCTTTCGCTCAGCACCGAGCCAGGACCGGCGACATGGGCGGGCG
>SYLK01000304.1 GCA_005809115.1 Planctomyces sp.
ACAATCGCTGCTCGCTATGTCACTCTGGCAGGACAGAACTTCCCACAGAGCCGCGGCGCAATTAGCGTGCCAAACGCTTATTATTCTTGTGCCTGAGAATTGCGATCAAAGCCATGCAAGCGGCGTGCCGAACACTATTGGCCTGTCCCCCTCTTTGCCCGTGAACGGTTACGTATTTTTGGACCCGTTTCAGCAGATGAATCCTTACGAACCACCCTCATCGATTCCGTCCTCACCCCATGCGGAACCGTCGATTCGCGTCTCTTTGCCCATCCGTCTGACGATCGGGTTCGCAACGTCGCTGATCACATGCTGGTGGCTCAGCAGCAATGTCGTCCCGGTACTGACGGCACCGCTATGGTCGCTCGGCATCATGATCCTGGTCGCTGTGCTGCTCGGCCTGATGCCCGGTGGATACGGAAAATGGGATGGCCTGTTTGGCATCTGGCTGATGGCACTGGCGTTCTGCTTCAGTTTTTCTGCCTGGAGCGTCTATTCACCGCGTGTTGCTCCGCTGGAGCGGACTCCCGCATTTGTCCTTTTTCTCCTGGGATGCGGCGGCATCTTTGGCGGTATCTGCGTATTCGTCTATGGATTGGCCCGGATTTTTTCCCGATGGATTTTCAGCTCTCGATGATCGGATGGATGACGTCGCCGTGGACGTCGGTGAGGCGGAAGTCGCGGCCGGCGTAGCGGTACGTCAGGCGCTGATGGTCGTAGCCCATGAGGTGCAGGATCGTGGCATGCAGGTCGTGCAGCGACACCGGGTTCTCCACCGCGCGAAATCCAAAATCATCCGTTGCTCCATAGATCGTACCCCTCCGGATTCCTCCCCCCGCCATCCACAGAGAAAAACCCCAGTGGTTGTGGTCGCGGCCCTGGCTGGCTCCGGAGCCATCCTGTCCCATTTCCACCGAGGGAGTCCGACCGAACTCGCCGGTGCACAGGATCAGCGTCTGATCGAGCATTCCACGCTGTTTGAGATCGATAATCAACGCGGCCAGGCCGGAATCGCACTCACTGGCCACTTTGCGGTGTGCTTCCCGGATATTGGAGTGACTGTCCCAGGGCTGAAGGTCGCCGTGCCAGGTCTGCACGAACCGAACACCTCGCTCGACCAGTCGACGTGCCATCAGCAACTGCCGATTCTGCGGACCGTCTCCGTAAAGTTTCAGGATGTGTTCCGGCTCCTTCGAGATATCAAACGCATCACTCGCCTCGGTCTGCATCCGAAACGCCAATTCAAACGACCTGATGCGGGATTCAATGGCCGCCTCACCTGGCCGTTCGGCAAGGTGCTGAGCGTTCAGCTGCTGCAGAAAATCAAACTGTCGGGACTGCTCTGCCGTCGAGATCCGTTTGTTCTGCAGAAAGTCGATCAGTCGGGACGGATCCGGATTGGATGTATCCACCCGCGTTCCCTGGCAGGAACCGGGCAGGAATGCAGAACGCCAGTTGCCCGCACCGCCCACCGGCATTCCACCGGGGCAGAGGGCCACAAACGCCGGAAGGTTTTCATTGATGGATCCCATTCCCCAGGTCAGCCATGATCCGAGGCTGGGACGAACCAGTCGCTGATCTCCTGTATTCATCAGCATGAGTGACATCTCATGGCTCGGCAGTTCGGCGTACATCGAGCGAACGACCGTCATCTCATCAACGCACTCCGCCAGCCGCGGAAAGATGTCACTGACCGGAATCCCGCTGTCGCCGTGTTTTTCAAACTGGAATGGGCTGGGGAGCGCGACGCCGGTCTTCCGTTCTGTCGGCAGGTTATCAAACGGCAGCATCTGCCCGGCCCATCGAGTCAGCTCGGGCTTCGGATCAAACGTGTCGACCTGAGACACGCCACCGTTCAGAAAGACATGGATGATCTGTTTGCAGCGCCCCGGGAAATGAGTGGCCGCAGCGCCGGCATTGCTTTCCGCAGCTGCCGGGGAGGTCAGCAGGTTCGCCAGCGCGAGTCCTCCGAATCCCATACCGCACTGTCGCATCCAGTGGCGTCGAGTCTGGTTCGTTGTGATCATCATGCTCATTCCACAAAGAGAAACGTGTGTGCCTCCGACAGGATCCGTCACGGCGGCAAGGAAATGCCCGCACGTGCATCTACCCGGCGTCTGCTAATCCGGAAATGTGAACTCATTGGAAGCCAGCAGTGCATGAGCCAGCAGTATCCAGTTACGGTCGGGTTCGACGGCTGTCGCTCCGGCCGCGGTTTCCGCCGCGGCGGAAGCCGCTGGTTCTTCGCCGCGGGGCGGACTCGCCTGACGGAGGAATTCTGATGCCTTCCGGATCTCCGACTCCGCCGGCGTCCGTCCCAGAACGCTGCGAACCATGGCGATGATGCGGTCTTCATCGGTGGCCAGGTTCAGCTGCCGGGTCAGTGCAGCCAGCCGGGTGGCCCGGTCCTGAATAAAATCTGAATTCAGCGCGAACAGGGTCTGTTGAGGCACGGTGGTTTCCGGACGTCTGGCCGTGCAGGCGTTGGGATTGGCCGTGTCGAACGTACTCATCAGATTCGCGATGATGTCGCGATTCACGAACCCGTATACGCTGCGTCTGGGAACCGCGGGCGAGGCATTCAGGTCGATGGGTCTGCCACCCATTGTCAGATCCAGTTCTTCGGAAACTGCCAGCATCGAATCACGCATCGATTCGAAATCGAGTCGCCGGCGGGGCATCCGCCACAGCAGCAGATTCTCCGGATCGACCACACGAGAGTGTTCGTTTTCCACGGCCCCCTGACGATAAGCCTGGCTCAGCATGATCTGCCGATGCAGCCACTTGGCCGACCAGCCGTTCCTGCGGAACTGATCCGCCAGATAGTCCAGCAATTCCGGGTGCGTTGGTGCCTGTCCGCGGGTGCCGAAATCGTCCGGAGTGCGGACCAGTCCGTAACCGAAATGATTCTGCCAGACCCAGTTGACCAGGACACGTGCGGTCAGCGGATTCGTGTCCGCAGTGATCGCGCGAGCCAGGTCCAGGCGACG
>SYLK01000305.1 GCA_005809115.1 Planctomyces sp.
GAGCCCCGAGGACTACAGCATCGCGCTGGTCTTCTGTATCTGTGTCGGATTCGTACTTCTCAGAAGCAAGCACTGATAAACGCCCGTCGGGATCAGCGGTCAGCAAATTCCTTCATGGCGACTCGACCCGCACGGGACAGAATCGGAGCGGGTACACCGGCAAGATTCAGGCTGTCCGCCAGTGTCAATTCACCCAGAGGCTCTCTGATGAACCAGATGCCCGTGTACCGTCTGGCCAGACTGAGACCTCCGCGTTCGCTGTAGTCCGGGCCATAGATCACGATCGGGGCCAGCCGCGTGCGGCAGTCGGCTCGGAGGTTGGCAATGGTTCCGGACAGTTCCCAGCGAACACTGTTACTGTGCACGAGGATCAGTTCGCAGTTCAGCTGCCCGGCCGCTGCCTCGAAGCCCGCGGCGCCCGTGTGTCCGCCACGCACCGCATATCCGGCATCCTCCAGCGCCACAGACAGCGTCGTCATGCGTTCGCTGTCGGCGTCAATGACGACAGCTTCCGGCAGGAGGCTGCCGGATCGGACGGCATTCAGAGTCCGGTTGACACTCCCCACCGGCTGCTCACTCAGTGAACCTGCCTGAATCAGTTTTGCGACCAGCAGTCTGACGCGGGGATCCGGAAAACCAGAAGCCGCACGGATGAACTCAGGCGACCCGTCCAGGGGACGGCTGGTGGAGGCCAGCTGGCTCAACAGACGCAGCGCGCCGATCGCAGCGTCCGGATTACCGGCGCGCGTTGCTTCACTCAGCACCTGCCACAGGAATGCCGGAGTCATTCCAGCATCGACGTCAGCCGGCACCCCGTCCAGTACCGGTTCGCTTCCCGCCAGCTGACTGGCCGTCAGCAGGGCCTGGACTTCGGAGTCCTCGGGTGAAATCCGTGCGGCCTCCATCGCCAGCTGAACGGCGCGGCTTACGTCTGCTGCGCGGTCCGTATCCGATTGCGGTCTTGCCGTCAGGCCCGGCACATCCTGCAAAGTAAAACGCTGTCCGGCGGAATTCAGCCGTGTCCGGATTTCAGTTTTCAGCATGACCAGTGATTCTGCCGAGGATTCCGGCGCGTCATGCGAGCCGGACAGTCGGGCGATCGCTGCGCCGGCGGCACTCTCCACTTCGGAGCTGGAATCAGGGGCGAACCGCCAGCTCAGCAGATCGAATACCAGCTGCGGATCGGCCGTGGTTGCCAGCCAGTTGATGATTCGCACGCGAGTTTCATTGTCCGCGGCGCCGAGCGCTGCCGACAGTCCTCGACGAAATGTCCTCGCGCGAGTCGACAAAATGCGTTCGGCCATCAAACCCGCCGGACTGTCCACAGGCACCGACAGCAGCACCGGCACGGCTGCATTGCCGGCGGACACGAGCTGCACAATCGCCTGGCTGGCAGCTGCGTCTCCCTTGCCAGCCTGAGCCGCAAGTTCCTGCAGACGGGATTCGGACGGCACGGAAGCTCGCGCGGCGGCGTTCACCGCCAGCAGGACTTCGCGAGCTTCCGGCTGCAGCGTGGAGTCCTCGCTGAGTCTGAGAAATGAACCAGGCCCTTTCGCCCTGCGCAGACTCACCAGTTGTTCCGGCGTGAGATTCAGTTCCAGCAATTTTCCCAGAAATGCGCGGGCATCCGTCGGTCGTTGCAGACTGGCGGCTATGTGCGCCGCGTCGACGAGTTCTTCCGCAGTCCTCGGTGGAAACTGGAACAGCTGGTCGGCTCGAGATTCCGCCGGAGATTCCGCTGCCGTCTGTCCGCTGACGATGCCTGTACCCCACATCAACGCCGTCATGAAGCCGGAGAACAGGGTTCGCGGCAGAGTGCCCCATGACAGTGCGTGTCGCTGACAAATCTCGTTCCGGGTGAGTATCGGTTTGGGTGGCATGGCAGTGGGTTCTGGCAAAAAATGGACTTCTGAGTGAACCGCACGTCGCACGGTGTCCCCGGATTCTGGCGACACAGCCACGTGGATGCCACATCTGGTCAGCAAAAACACTGCCGCACTGGAGAATTTCCCCCCGCGAAAATTCTGCGACTGGCCGGCAGCGGCGCGTGCTGCAGGCGCACCACGACCACTCAGTTGAATCGGCGCGATGTGTCATCCGCTTCACGGAAGTCCCCGGATTCATGCCGGCCGGAGCGGCTCCGTCCGTGCCTGTGGCAGTTACGCGTCTGGTACGGACCTTAACGGTCGTTCCAGTTCTCGCTGTGGCCGGGGCCGCAGGCCCCGCTTCCGCACGGTACGGCACGGCACGCCTGATCATCACTCGGGAAGCGCCGTGTTCGGTTTCGTTGAAATGTCTCGCAAACACCATCGGGAGTCGGTATTCTGCCCGCAGTCGCCGTCCGGCGCCCCCCGCATTTTGCCTGAGGATCGGTGAATGCCAGACTGTCGAACATGCTGCATTCTGCTGCTGACTGCTGTGTCGAGCGCTGCTCTGACACCGGTCTGCGACGGCGGTGAACCGGTCGAAGGTATCCGGCTTTTCGAAAGTCGTGTCCGACCGATTCTGGCGCAGCATTGTTATCGTTGCCATTCAGCGGAACTCGATGAACCTGCCGGTGGGCTCAGTCTGGACACTGCTGACGGCATCCGCCGAGGTGGTCACAGCGGCGCTGGTGTCGTTCCGGGAGATCCCGCAGGCAGCCTTGTGCTGATGGCTCTGCAGTACCAGGGTCTGGAAATGCCGCCGGATGAGAAACTTCCATCGGAACAGATCGCGGATGTTCGCCGATGGATTGTCATGGGAGCACCGGATTCCCGAGTCACCACGAAGAGTCCCGAAACCTCCGTGCAGGACTCACCCGCATCAGATCCTGTCAGCACACTGCTTCTGGAGCAGTTCGTGGAAAACCATCCCGCTGGTTTCGGCCTGCCACTTCAATTCTGGCCGAACGGTCTGGCCGCTGCCCTGTTCAAACGGCCGTTGCCGACGGATTCGGCTGCTGACACGCGGTCGTAGGCGCACAGCGGCACCCTGTGGCACCGTCAGCACCATGTGGCTGCAGCGGCATTTCTGATGACAGTTCACAATTGTCATCGCGGCCTTGTCGGCACCCTTTGCGGGCTCGGCCCACAGCCAGAAAAACGGCTCGCGCCGTGGTATCCGGTCAGTGTGGCGGATCCTGCGCCGATGCTGCCAGAGCGACAGCACGCAGCGAGGCGATCACGGGATTGTGGGGATCAAAGGTCAGGGCGTGGTCAAAGTCTGCCACAGCCAGCTTGTGCTGGCCCAGCTTGAGAAGGACTTCACCCCGATGACGGAACACTTTGGCTGTTTCCGGCAGCTGTCGCGCCGCTGCGTTCAAGTCCCGCAGGGCCGTCTCCAGTTGTCCCGCGCGATTGCAGGCAGCACCGCGAAGCGTGAGCAGATGAGCGTCGTCCGGCTGCTGTCCCAGGGAGGTGCTCAAGCGGTCAATCACAGCCTCGTAGTCGGCTCGGGCTGCAGCCGACTCACCGCGACTCGTGTAAAGATCGCCCCGATTGATCCAGGCGAGAGCATAATCCGGATCGTGGTTCAGCGCCGCTGAGAAGTCCTCAAGTGCGCGGTCACAATGCCCCAGATGCCACCATGCCACACCCCGATCGTTGTACGCAGCCGCATGTTGCGGCTGCAGCCTGAGCACGCGATCGTAGTCCGGCATGGCCCGGGTATTTTCGTTCAGTCGGTGCCAGGCGGTTGCTCGCGCATAATACAGGTCGGCATTGTCCGGATCGGCGGCGATCGCTGCCGTCAGATCCGCTGTTACCTGCCACGCATCCGGCTGAGAATTCTGCGACATCTGTCCTTGCTGCTCCCTTTGAACCACGCCGACTCGCCCAGCGTGAAGACTGACGTGCCGTAGCTGAACTCCCCGCCTGCGCCCGACTGGCAAGTGCACTCCCGGTCGGCTTCGCAGAGTCGGCAACAGCGTGATATGATACCAGGAACCCCTGACAAAACCTCCGTGGCCGCGTTGCTTCGTCGGCGACGGGATGTCCCGCCTTCTCCTCGCTCCTTGCCTGAAACGTCACCGCAAACGTCACCGCAAACATCGCGGCTCACGCAGGTTTTGTCAGGGGTTCTACGCTGTGTTTGCTGCACCAGGTGTCTGGCAGCAGGATCGGGATTTCCTGAAGTGGCCCGGGGTGGGTGTCGCGACGGTCTCAAATTGCCGCCAGCCTGATCGGAGGGCAAAACTCGCATGAAATCTGCCGGCCAGTCTGCTGCATCTCATGTTCCGGGTGCCCTGCCCTGTTTTCTGGGTGCTGCGTATTTCTGGTTCTGCGCTCTGCAGATTGTGATCGCAGAGAACTATGCGAGGCTTGAGGGCTGCGTGACGTCAGGGGATCCCGCTGCGTGGTTCAGTTTCCCGGACC
>SYLK01000306.1 GCA_005809115.1 Planctomyces sp.
AATCGTCAGTTCGTCGGTGATGCCGGAAGGCCATCGGACCGTCAGTTTTCCCTGTGACTCATCACGGCCCAGTCCCAGAATGACGTGGCGCTGGTTGCTGGCCTGGTAGCCGTCCCCCGCAGTGACCTGAGCTGTCATTCGCAGCTGGCGGGATTCCCAGGTGAGAATCGCACCGACTGCATCGCGTTCCGACCGATCGCCGCGCAGCTGCACGGCGAGAAAGTGTCCCTGTGCGGTCGTGGTATTCGTCAGCAGCGTCACGGGCGCATCAAGGTGTCCCACGACGGCCTCCTCCGCTCCGTCCCGATTCCAGTCGAGTCGGGCGAGGGCTCGTCCGAGGTATCTGCCGGAGAAGTAAGAACCCAGACTGTCCGCCGGCAGCTCATGGAATCTGCCGCGCCCGGAATTCCGAAACAACTGGGGCGGCATCTTCCAGGGGCGACCATAGTCGCGGTGATCGTCGACGTTTCCATTGGTCACCATCAGATCCAGATGTCCGTCCAGATCTGCATCCAGAAACTGTGTCCCGAAACCGAGCTTGAGCAGACTGGATTCCCGCATGCCTGAGCGAGCGATCTCGTCGGAACACAACAGCCCCTCCGACTGCACATAGAACGCATTCGGCTCCTGCAGGAAATTTGTGACCAGCAGATCCAGTCGGCCGTCTTCGGTGGCATCTCCCAGGGCGATACCCATACACCCCTGAGCGCGTCCCTCAGCGCTGAAAGCCAGACCTGCCGGGACTGCGGACTCGATGAAGCGCGGCATTCCGCCGCGGGTGGCCGTCTGATTGACGAGAAAGAAGTTCTCCACCAGATCATTCGCCACAAACAGGCTGATTCGACCGCTTCCGTCAAAGTCAGCCGCCACAACGCCCAGTCCCTTGCCGCTGAGGTTTGTCAGTCCACTGGCTTCATCCGGCAACTGCAGGCCCCCGTCGCCGGAGTTCAGGTACACTTCGTCCGGTGAGCCGGGAAAATCAAACGGGGCACACATCCGCGGGACACCGTCCTTGTGCTGACACATTCGCTCGAAAACGTCTTCCGCCACGACATAGTTCGCCGCATAGATGTCGGGGAACGCGTCGCCGTTCAGATCAGCCACAGCACAACTCGTCGTCCAGCGGCCGGCATCACCACTGATCAGTTCACTCTGAAACGTACCATCACCATGATTGATGAACAGCCGATTCAGGCCGATGTTCGCGACAACGAAATCCACGAAGCCATCACTGTTGACATCCCCCGCCGAGACTCCCTGACTGAACGAATTTTCGTGAATCCCCGAAACAGCCGTGACGTTGCTGAAGGAACCGTCGCTCTGATTGCGAAACATCTGGTCCAGGTGCTCCGTCTGTGCCGGATCGGGCGGCCAGCGACACCCCTGTGTCAGCAGCAGATCCGGCCAGCTGTCACTGTCGAAGTCCAGCACCGCGATGCCTCCGCCGGTGAATTCATACATGAACTGGCCCGGCTGCGCTGGATCACCACTGTTGAAATAACGGAAGTCCAGTCCCCGGGTGGTCTCCGAAAAGTGGATCTGTGGCGAAGCCTCCGGAGCGGGTTCCGGGACCACCGCGGGAAATCGATCAGACCAGTCCGGCAGAGGAAAATCGTCGAACGGAAAGGCATTCGCGGGATTCAGTCGGGGATCAGTCCACACGGGTTTCGCTGTCAGTCGCTCGTCCAGACGCCGGATTGCCTCGCGGGGCCATTCGGCCTTCGCGTCGAATTCCGCAGCGATACGCGACCAGCCCCAGGCTTCACTGTATCGGCCGAGCAGTTCCAGCTGTTCCACCATGCGAAAGAGCGGCGTCAGTGATGTATGTTCAGAATTCAGCAGCAGGGATTCGCGTGCGGAAAGTTCCTGCAGTGCCGCGCATTGTCTGAGAAATGGCTCAGACAGAACGGCACGACCGCTCGACTGCAGCAGCTGAGCCAGTCGATACCCCGCATCGGAGCGATGCGGATTTCTGCGGACGGCTTCCGCGTAGCAGCGAATGGCTGCTTCCGGCTGTGCGGCGTGTTCCGCCCAGGCGCCACGGATCACCCAGATGCCAGGAAACTCATCGGCGTTCAGAGGCAGCTGACGATGCCATGCGGGGATTTCATCATGGCGTCCGGCATCGACCAGCAGTTCGCCGATTCGGACATGCGCCTCGGTCAACTCGGGCCGCCCCGCCACGGCACGGTGCAGATGCTGCA
Organism: Planctomyces sp.; assembly: GCA_005809115.1. Classification (GTDB taxonomy): domain Bacteria; phylum Planctomycetota; class Planctomycetia; order Planctomycetales; family Planctomycetaceae; genus F1-80-MAGs062. Next base: position 2,205 of record SYLK01000306.1, read on the forward strand.
GGGCCTGTTCGCGATCATTGTCTTCCAGGTCCTGCCACGATGCGGCGAGGTTGACCAGCGGGTCTACCGGGTTGGCTTTGAGCCACTGCTGCCACAGGTCAGGGGCAAGGTGCGCACCACGTTCGGCGCCAAGCAGAGTCAGTTGTTCGACCCGACAGCGTCCCCCGCGGAAGACGCGGATCAGGTGTGGAATGGATTCCCAGCGACGGGATGTCAGGCCCAGCAGATCCGCCAGTCCTTCTTCGGCGTCCAGATTCTCCGGCACGATTGCGAGGATGCGACGGTATTCCGCCTCAGCGTCTGACGGCCGGCCCAGTTGTGAAGTCAGCAGCCGGGCTGCCCCGAGGCGGGCGGCCACAGCGTCAGGATCTCTGGTCAGCGGAACCCGGAGGAACCAGCCAAGGGCATCTGCAAATTTCCGGAGACCTTCGGAGCATTCCCCGGCGATTCGCAGTGCTGCCGGCGAGTCCGGCTGCCACCACAAGGCTACCTCAATTGCCGCCAGCCCCTTCGCCTGGCGGCCACGCAGCAACTCGCGTCGCGCCGTGTCAACAGCCGCCTGAAATCGCGTTTCACCGATTGCTCGAAAGGTCAGGACACCCGCTGTAATCGCCGTGGTCAGCAGCACTGCGTGGACAATTCGAAACCGGCGACGGACCATCTGGGCGTTCTCAGGAATTGATCAGCAGGTGCCGGTCGGAACTGCTCGGCTCAGCCACAGCATAGGTGATGGCCAGGCTCCGGACAATTGACGAAAAATGCCTGGTTCCGGAACACCCATTGTGCCATGATTCATGCAATCGTACGCTGCCGAGTACTGCCGGTCAGGCCCGGCGGCGGGGACATTGTCGGCGATCGGTCGGGCGGAAGTCCGGACCGGAAACGGATGGCAGATTTCGAACAGGAAACCGCTGATGCTCTCAATTCTTGGTCGACCACAACAGGTCTGCAACGGCCTGACCAGGCGCACGCTGCTGCAGGCCGGTGGTGCGGGGCTGCTTGGGCTTTCTGCCGCCCGACTGCAGGCGGCCGAGGCGGCGATGGGAAGTTTCCACAACGGCCGGGCTAAGTCGGTGATGTTCCTGTACCTGTTTGGCGGTCCGAGCCAGCTGGAAACATTCGACATGAAGCCGGATGCGGCCAGTAACCTCCGCGGTCCGTTTCGGCCAATTGTTTCGCGCACTCCGGACCTCCGAATCTGCGAACACATGCCGCGGCTGGCGCAGATGTCAGATCGGTTCTGTGTGATCCGCTCGATGACGCATTCTCACAACGATCACAACGCGTGCCATTATATGATGACCGGGCACAAGTGGACGCGTGCTGCCGAAAACGGTCAGGATGTCAACGCGCGCGAAACGGACTGGCCGTCGATCGGAAGTGTCGTCGAGTATCTCTCCGCTCATGAATCGGGAGTGCGGAAACGCACGTTTCCGGATTATGTTTACCTGCCGAATCGCCTGGGCCATCTCCAGCAGCCGAGGTACGATCGAACGGGACAGTATGCCGGCTGGCTGGGCGCCGCCTACAACGGACTGGCCACCGAGATACGTCCCAAAAATCCCCGGGACAATCTGTTTCTGCATGCTGCCACGGAAGAAGAACTGGATTTTCGGATCGCCGGACTGCTGCCGACAACCGAGGTGGCGCTCGACCGCCTGGACCGTCGCCGATCGCTGCTGCAGCAGTTCGACGACGCCAGAAGCCTGCGTTATGCGTCACCGCGAAGTCAGGCGTGGGATTCCCAGCGCGATCAGGCGCTGGACCTGGTGACATCCGATGCCATCCGCAGTGCACTGGATATTCGCCGTGAGTCGGACGGCCTGCGGGACCAGTATGGACGGCATCTCTTTGGTCAGTCATGCCTGATGGGCCGCCGGATGATCGAAGCCGGTTGCCGGTTCGTGACCGTGGCATGGGACAGTGTGGCCGGCATTGATGGCTGGGATTCGCACACCACCAGCAGCTACGCCGAAAAATCGCTGATTCCCGGACTGGATCAGGCCCTGTCTGCCCTGCTGAACGACCTTCAGGACCGCGGCCTTCTGGATGAAACACTGGTCGTGGCCGTTGGTGAAATGGGGCGCACACCCAAACCCGACACACCGCAGTGGGGCCGCGGTCACTGGAGCTACTGTTTCCCGGCTGTCATTGCCGGAGCCGGCGTGCGCGGCGGAATCCTGCTGGGAGAATCTGACCGGGATGCGGCGTTTCCCACGGAGCGTCCGGTCAGCCCGGAAGACCTCGGCGCCACGATCTATCAGGCACTGGGTGTCGATCTGGGGCTGGCCCTGCCCGACAGGCAGGGGCGTCCCGTCCCGATCCTGGACGGCGGTCAGCCTCTGACCGACATCTTCGGGTAAGGACCGGCCAAAAAATAAGTTGAGCAAATATTCTGATCAGGGAAGCGCAGCGCCTCCCTGACCGGAATCACGCTGGTGTGTGACAGCGGCTGGACCTGAATGTTTCGTTTTGTCCGTAAGATTGCTGCATGAAATCATTGGCCAGCTGATGAACTGCTCCAGCGAATCCGAATTCGAGGTGCCGGACTTATGCGGCCGAAGTTTTCATGAGTTTGTTCAACTGATTTTTTGGCCGGTCCTGAGCGGCTGCACGGACCTTCTGACCAGAGCGGCGACTCCCGTCACATCAAGGGCAGGTTGATCGATGACTGTGACATACTATTCTGTCTGGCTGATTTGCCTGCTGATGGCTTCCGTTGCCTTCGGTGACTCCCCGCGGAAGGAGTCCTTTGGACGGACCCGTGATGGTCTTCCCGTGGATCTGTTCACACTGAAAAATGATCAGGGGCTGGTCGCCACGGTCATGACGCGCGGTGCA
>SYLK01000307.1 GCA_005809115.1 Planctomyces sp.
GGAGAAAATTGAGACCGGGTCACCGCTTCTGCTGCGAGACGGCACGCAGATTCGCTTCGCTCTGGGCCGTCACTCGACCTGGACCGAACCGATCACCAAATGGGGCGCTGTTCACTGCCAGGCGTTCTCCGTTCGCAGCACCGACGATGGAAAAACCTGGTCCCTTCCCTCCAGTCTGGACGGCACTGACCGCAAGGATCTGGGCAACCTGGATCTGACAGAACCCATCGGCTTTGAAACGGCGGACGGACGTATCATGTGCCTGATCCGCCCGATCTATTCGCCGTGGATGTGGGAGACCTGGTCCAGTGACCAGGGCCGAACCTGGAGTCCCTGTGTGGCGGGACCGTTTCCGGGATATGCCCCGTCGTCTCCGGTCCGGACTGCCTCCGGTGTGGTGGTGTTTCCGACGCGATTTCCCGGACTCACACTCCATCACACACGCGATGACGGGATGACCTGGGATGGTGGCCAGGGCGGCACGTACGTTGATACCTCAATCTGGGCCATGGGCGCGCTGCTCGAGGTGGAGCCTGACGTGCTGCTGTTCGTATACATGGACAGCTGCTGGAAGGACATCTACAACAACTGGGATCAGGGGCGTCTCCGTGCTCAGTTCATTCGCGTGACCGACCATGGACTCGTCCCGCTGCGACCAGAAATGCTTCGCAACTGAGGGGTCAGCTGGTGGCGTTTCTGCGCCCGGCCGGCAGTCCCGTCGGGCTACGCTGCTAAGAACCCCTGACAAAACCTCCGTGGCCGCGTTGGTTCGAGAGTGGTCGAGATGCCAGGAAGAGTGACGAGGCGACACATGTCGTCGAGGAGCGATGACGCCGCAGATCGGCCGCTCTCGAAGCAACCCTGCGGGACGTTTGGGGTGACGTCTCAGGCCGCGTCGCTCGAATCTCCGACACGAGAATGTCCGCACGGAGTGGCGGAGAGTTCTGGGTTGCGGGCGAAGCCCGCGGTAAGCTACTGGTTCCTGACCCGTGTTCAAAGTTTCTTGCTTTCCCCTGACCACTCCGCGTAGATTAACCCCGCCCGGACCTGCAGATTCGGCACAGAGCAGAGCGATTTGCTCGGCTGCAGGTGACCTCGACGATTCACGCTGCGATCCGACCGTCGTCCGACCTGCACGAGGCCCCGCCCACCATGTTGCCGTCCTGCTTTCGATCGATTTCAGTCATCCTGCTGGCAGCGGGCTTCGGCCCAGCGGCACTTCTTCCGGTCGCTGCATCTGACCGGGTGTCCGAAACGATCGTGGATTTCGCTCGCGACATCCGCCCGCTGCTGTCCGAGACCTGTTTTGCCTGCCACGGCCCGGATGGCAACAAACTGAAGGCGGGGCTGCGACTGGATCAGAAGGAGTCCGCTTTCGAACCCGTCGATTCCGGCAGGACAGCCATTGTTCCCGGCAGGCCCGAACAGAGTGAACTCATCCGACGGCTGCTCTCGGCCGATCCTGATGAAGTCATGCCTCCACCCGCCGAAAAGAAACGCCTGTCGCCGGTCCAGGTCGAGCTGCTGCAGAGATGGATCAGGCAGGGGGCCATCTGGAAGGGACACTGGTCGCTCGAACCGATTCGGGCGCCACCGGTGCCGGAGGTGACTGCCAGCACACCGGCCAGTCAGAATCCGATTGACGCATTCGTTCGAGCGCGGCTGGCACAGGATGGTCTCGATCTGTCACCGGAAGAATCACGGGAACGCCTGATTCGTCGAGCATCCCTGGACCTGACCGGCCTGCCGCCTTCGATCAGCGCAGTGGATGCCTTTGTCAGCGATCCGGCTCCCGATGCCTTCGAGAGGGTTGTGGATCAGCTGCTGAACAGCCCGCATTTCGGTGAGCGACTGTCTCTGGTCTGGCTCGACCTGGCACGTTATGGAGATACCAGCGGCTACCACAATGATTCATTGCGGGATATGTGGCTCTGGCGCGAATGGGTCGTCAATGCCTTCAACCGCAATCTGCCTTTCGATGAATTCACGATGGAACAACTGGCCGGCGACCTGATCCCGCAGAGGACCATTCAACAACAGATTGCCAGCGGATTTCACCGGAACGTGATGACCAGCGATGAGGGAGGACTGATTGATGCCGAGTACCGAAACCTGTACGTCGTCGACCGCGTCAGCACGACCGGCGTGACGTGGCTGGGACTGACGATCGGATGTGCACAATGTCATGATCACAAATACGACCCGATCACCCAGCGGGATTTTTACCAGGTCTATGCGTTCTTCAATAATATCGCGGAAAACGGCAGGGACGGCGTGCGTGACCGCAATCCAAAGCCGTTTCTGCGAATCTCCACGCCGGAACAGGATCAGGAACTGACGCGTCTGACCGCCGCTGCGGACACAGCTGACCAGCAATTGCAGGAACGCCGTAAAGGCCTGACCGCGGAACAGATCAAGGCAGACCCCGAGCTGGCGGGACTGGAGAAACAGGTCAGCGACCTGAAGAAATCTCGTGATGATTACGAGAAATCAATCCCCAATACGATGGTCATGGAAGAACTGGAGTCGCCCCGCGAAGCATTCATCAAAGTCCGCGGCAATTACGATCAGGATGGCGATCGCGTCGTTGCGGCGGCTCCCGCCTTTCTGCCACAGATCAGTCCACGCACTGACGGAAAACCGCTGAATCGCCTGGATTTCGCGCGATGGCTGGTCTCACGCGATCATCCACTGACCGCCAGGGTCACCATGAATCGGTGGTGGGCGATGCTGTTCGGCACGGGAATTGTGAAAACGCTGAATGATTTCGGATCGCAGGGTGATCGCCCCAGTCATCCGGAACTCCTCGACTGGCTGGCCAGTGATTTCATGACTGACTGGGATACGAAGCGGGCGATTCGCCGGATCGTGCTGAGCGCGACGTATCGGCAGACGTCCCGTGCGACTCCTGAGCTGTTGACGCGCGACAGCGGCAACGGGCTGCTGGCTCGCGGGCCACGTCAGCGTCTTGACGCCGAGATCATGCGTGACAATGCACTGGCGATTGGCGGCGTCCTGAATCCCGTCATCGGCGGCAGGAGCATCAAGCCTTCCCAGCCGGATGGTACCTGGGAAATCAATGAGATGAGCGGCTACAAGTACGAAAAATCCTCCGGAGCGGATCTGTATCGTCGAGGACTTTATGTTTACTGGCGACGGTCCACGGTCTATCCGTCCTTTGTGACGCTGGATGCCCCCACACGGGAATTCTGTGTGGCTCAGCGTGCGAAGACCAGTACACCGCTGCAGTCGCTGGTGCTGATGAATGATCCCGTTTTTGTGGAGGCCGCGCGCGCCTTCGCGCAACGGGTACTGACGGAAGGTGGCAGTGATTCCGTCACACGTCTGATCTTTGCCTGGCGTCTGGCGCTCGCCAGATCACCGTCGCCGTCAGAACTTGACGTTCTGAAAAAAACGCTGCAGCAGTTGCAGGTCACTTAGGCCCAGGATCCGGCAGCGGCCGGAAAACTGATCGCCGTGGGAGATCTGCCGCGACCCGACGGATCAGACGACCGTGAACTGGCAGCATGGACGGCATTGAGCAGCGTCATTCTCAATCTGAACGAAACCGTTACCAACTGAAATCCCGGTCGACAAGAATGAACCCGAGCACTGACCCTGCCATCCTCAA
>SYLK01000308.1 GCA_005809115.1 Planctomyces sp.
AGTGAGAAGCTCGAGGATTCTGCTGGAGCGGAATCCTCGAGCCGCCCCACGGTAAACAAAACACCGTCGTCGGATTCCAGCGTCTCTGTGGTTCTGATCCGCATCACCGGTATCTTCCCCGCATCGATCCATTCACCGTCCGTCGCCCGCCACCGCACTGTCCCTTCCCGCGTCACGTCAGCCGCCACCGCCGTTTCCGGGATGCGGATCGGTCCCGGCAGTGAATACGCAACTGTCCCGCACATGAGTCCCAGCGTGCGATCGGCGAGCACCGAGAAATCGCCGCGGCGCGTCAGCAGCGGGCCTGGCTCAAGGCAGAAGAAACACTCCCGGTCCGCGGGCAGACACACATGCAGAGGATTGCCGGTTTCGAGCAGCGGGCCGATGTCGAATCGTGTCAGTGTGGTGATCCCGGCCGATTCAGAAATCGGTGATGCCAGATCATCACTGTACCTGCCCGCCGTTCCAGCCGTGGGCAGCACAACATGTCGACAACGATACCCCGGCAGATGAACACCCTGCAGGTTCTGCAGAGTCTGCTCAACCGCCTGCTGCAGCAGGTTCAACGTCGCCCGCTTCGGCGGTTGCTCTGACAGATTCCCGGCCAGTGAAACGGCGTTCGGAATTTCGGCTGACGAGATGTCGGGAAATGTGGTGTCCGGCAGCGGGTTCAACCCACCACCGGAGCTGCTGAGCTGCTGTTTCTGAGCGAGGATGAACTGAACCTCCTCGTCTGGCAGATCCTGCAGTGCCTCAGCCCACTCGTCCACGACGTTCTCATCGGCCGCTGGAAAGGAATGCCGGATGAGGGTCTCGACCGCTTCTCGCCGCGGATCAGTTCCGCCCCCGTCTTCCGCATCCGAACACAGTTTTTCTGAAGAATCCTCAGGAGATGACTCCCACATGGTTTCGTCGGCATCTGCCGCGGCGCCACCGGAAACAGCAGAGCTTCCGGCACTGGCTTCGGGCGGAATCGTGGCGCTCACGGAATCGTCGCTGGCAGACAGAGCTGCGCGAAGCAGACAAACAGGACTCCGCACCAGCTGACCGGCCAGAATTCCGCCGGCAAACAACACGAAGGTGCACAGGGTCACGAGCCCCGTTTTTCTCATGTGATTCCTCCCTGAACGCAGACGGTCGGCAGCGGATCCGGAAGCGAGGGTGCGCAGCGATCAGCAGGCGGCAGGCATTTCTCTGACGGGACGGCGCCTGTTCGGCACAGCTCCAGGCGGCTGGGAATGCCATGGAGAACCTTGCAGAAGTCCTGTCGGAGCCGGTCGTCTGTCGGCATTTTTGCAGAGTCGAAATCGCAGGGCAATACCGACTGCTGAGTGACCAGCACCGACTGCTGTGTGACAAGCGTGGCCCGAATCGATCGAGCCTGGAGTCATGAATTCAGCCGTCCCCGGGGCAGGGCAGAAGCGTGGGCGACGGGCTCTGGACCATTCAGGCGGCAGCTCGGGGGCTGGTCACCGGCAGCTCGCTGGTGCACGCTGCCATGTCGGCGCGAAGAGGTTGCCGCGAGTACCATGTCAGCAGTCCCTGAAGCTTGGCCAGAGTTTCTCCGCGGCCGTAACGCTGCAGTATCCGCAGTGCCGTCGGAGTCGTGAAACGATTGATCAGTGGCTGGACCCAGCCGGTCAGTTCAATCCGCTGCCCAACCGCAACCTGTTCAAATCCCATGCCGGTCTTGAACTGGTCAAGCGACTCCAGACCAGGCTTGATTGACTCGTAACCGTAGACGACCTGACTGATCTGCGGGTCTCGCAGGCGGTCGTGGAGGAAACGGAAAAGCAAGGCGTTATTCGGAAATTTCGCGAGGTGATCAAGGGACGATCGCACGATCAGCAGATTCGTGACATCTGCCACGGTGAATGCGATCAGGTAGGCCGCGAGCTGACCATCGGTGAACGCTGCCCATGCTTCCGCGCCTTCAGTTCGGGCAGCTTCAGCGAAATATTTCTGCCAGTAGCTTTCCAGATTCTGCGGGACCCGTCGCCCCTGACGAATCAGCGTGTCGGCATTCAGCGGTATGGCGGATTTTCGCAGGACCGCGAAGTCCACCCGCTCGACTGCGCACGCTTCCAGCCCGCGCCGCACCTGCGTGCGTGTTCGGCTGCGCAGTGCCGGCAGATCATAGTTTCGATCGCGGCAGACGATGCGAAAACTGGGAATCCCCTGACTCAGGGGACACGCAAACCGGACCGCCAGGCCGTCTCGCTTCAGAATCTCCCGAATGGGCAGGCCTGCGGCATCTGATTCGCGGTCGAACGGAAAACACGTATAGACACCGCGGCTGGAGTTGAACCACCACAGGTCATGCACCTGTCGGACCGTGTGGCCCATTCGCTCCAGAAACGACGCATAGTGCTGCGGACTGACACTCATGGGGGCATCCAATGACAGACCTTGCCGCCGTCGGCTCGATGAACCGTCGCGGCTGACCACTCAGACGGCTGCAGCCGGCGAGCCCCGATTGTATCGGTATCTGCGAATCGACCACAAGACGAACTCACGTGCCGGCAGTCGGTTGCGGTGTGTTCTGACAGACCCCGTGGCAGGGTGTGCCGCGGGGCGGAGAATCCCCGTTGACTGCATAGAGCCGTTCCATTAGCGTTCCGGTGCATCGCTGCGAAGTATTCAGGTCGGAGACGGAACGTAATGGACACTGTTTCAGCGTCTTCCGGCCACGCCGGAGTCGAGAGCCGAAAACACCCGCAGACGGTTGTCCGCCGTGCGTCGCAGCCGATGCACGGCGTTGTCGTCACGCAGCCGGGGATGCGGGGCTCGGGCCACCCGCATTCTCGCGCAGTCGGCGAGGAGAACGTCACGGGGGAGGCACCCAGCGTGACCGTCATTGTCCCGGTGCGGAACGAAGCCGGATTCATTGAAGGCTGTGTGCAGAGCATCCTCAACAGTCGATATCCGTCAGAATCACTGGAAGTCATCGTGGCGGATGGGCTGAGTGACGACGGGACGCGTGAGATCATTCAGCGGCTGATGGCGTCAGATTCACGGCTCCGCCTGATCGACAATCCGCGGCAGATTGTTCCCTGTGCCATGAATCTGGCGATCGCGGCGGCTCGGGGAGAAGTGATCATCCGGGTCGACGGCCATGCCGACGTGGCGGACGATTTTGTGGCCAGCAGTGTGGCCGAACTGCGGCGACGGCCGGAATGCTGGTGTGCTGGAGGCGCCATCGAATCCGTCAACTCAACACGGCTGGGGGCGATTATTGCAGCGGCGATGAGTACTCCGGCCGGTGTGGGAAACGCACATTTTCGGCTGGGTCGCAGTGACGGGTATGTGGACACCGTGGCATTCGGTGCTTACTGGCGCTGGGTATTCGACCGCATCGGCCTGTTTGATGAGGAATTGATTCGCAATCAGGATGACGAACTGAATGCGCGGCTGATTCAGCGTGGTGGGAAGATCTTTCTCAGCCGGGCGATCCGCAGCCGGTACTATCCCCGGACAAACCTCCGGCGTCTCTGGCGACAGTACTACCAGTACGGATTCTGGCGAATTCGCACGATCCAGAAGCTGGGGCGGCCAGCCACGATCCGTCAATTGCTGCCGGTGACGTTCGTCGGCGGAATTCTGCTGCTGGCAGTGACGTCATTTTTCTGGTCCCCTGCCGCGGGAC
>SYLK01000309.1 GCA_005809115.1 Planctomyces sp.
GATCCGAGCCCGCAGGTTCAGGAATTTGTGCAGAAGTATCGCGCACGTTTCGCCGAGGTTCCTGACGGACTGGCTGCTCTCGGTTACGATGCGGCCAGAATCCTGTTCCAGGCAGTGCAGCGGACAGGTTCGCTCACGGGCGCGGAACTGGCCGCAGAACTGGCTGCGGTACGCGATTTCCCGGGAGTCACCGGAACGATCTCGATCAGTCCTGAACGCAACGCTGTGAAGCCGGCGGTCATGCTCCGGATCATTGACGGAAGACCGTCCTGGGTCTCCACGATTCCGCCCCGATGACAGCGCATCGTTTCCGCAGCCGCGGTGCTGTCATCCCATACCGCGCTGTGCCACGACCTCAGAGCAGCCGACCTGCATGGCCGATTTCGTACAAACGCTGATGTCATCGCTGGCGACGGGCAGCCTGTACGCGCTGATCGCCCTCGGTTACACAATGGTCTATGGCATTCTGCGGTTCATCAATTTCGCCCACAGCGATATCGTGGTTCTGGGAGCATGGACCAGTTTCCGTCTGACAGAAGGACTGCTGCCAGCCGCAGGATTCGATCCGCTCGATCGGGAGACCGTACCTCCCCTGTGGGTTGCCGCGGTGGTCCTGGCGCTGTCGATGGCGATCTGCGGCACGGCGGGCTTTCTGATGGAACGCCTGGCCTACCGCCCACTTCGCCGCGCGCCGGGCCTGAATGTCCTGATCACCGCCATCGGAGTTTCACTGCTGCTGCAGAATGTCGGACAACTGGATTTCGTCTTCGGTGCCAGCCCGCGGCGAATGCCCTCCCTGCTGCCCGCCTGGGAGCTGAGTCGGCTGACTTTTGGTCAGGGTGAAGCGGCCCGCACGGTCGCGATCAGCCTGATCGACACCGTCATCATTCTGGCATCCGCTGTTCTGCTGCTGTTGCTGGAGTTTCTGATCTTTCGCACTCAGCTGGGCATTGCCATCCGGGCTGCGGCCTCTGATCCGGATACGGCAGCTCTGATGGGGATTCCCGTCGACCGTGTCGTATCCTGCACTTTTGTGCTCGGCTCGATGCTGGCCGCCGCAGCCGGGTTTCTGTACGTCATGAAGTATCCCGGAATCAATCAGCCGGCACATTCCATCTGGGTTCTGCTCGGACTGAAGGCCTTTGTGGCCGCGGTCATCGGAGGTATCGGGAATGTGCGAGGGGCCGTGCTGGGCGGGTTCCTGATTGCCGCCGTCGAACAATTCGGCGCATACTATGTTTCATCCGGATTCCGGGATGTCTATGTATTCGCCCTGCTGATTCTGATTCTGCTGATTCGCCCCGAAGGGATCCTGGGCTCGTCGCTCCCGGAAAAAGTCTGACGATCACACAATACTTGAACCTGTCAGTGACCTGCCACGAGTCCCCTCGACCCCGAACGTTCTGGTCGGTCAGGAGTCCGCTTTTCCATGAACACCCCCAATCTGACAAATTCGCTGTCCCGGGCTGAGGCCCATTTGACGGCCGGACGGCACGTCGCAGCCCGCAGGGAATATGAAGCCATTGCGGCGAAGTTCCCGCAGTGCACCGAAGCACACTTCCAGCTGGCCGTGATTCTGCATGACCAGAACGACCTGGACGGCGCTGTCCGGCATTTACGAAAACTTCTGGAACTGCAGCCGGATCTGGCCGAAGTGCATTACAACCTGGGCACGCTGCTGTCCCGCCTCGGGCGGCGCGACGAAGCACTGACCGCATTGGCGAAGTGCATCGCACTGCGGCCGGAAATGGCAGAGGCGCATAACAATCTGGGCATTCTGCTCCGCGATCAGGGTGAACTCGATCGCGCCAGCGAAAGCTTTCAGCAGGCCGTCACGCTCCAGCCAGACTTCGTCGCGGCTCTGGTGAATCTGGGGACGACTCTCACGCGATGTCGCCGCGGCGCTCAGGCCACGGAGTTCTGCCGCCGTGCCTGCGAACTGCAGCCGGAACTGGCCGATGCCCATCTTGCCTACGGCCTCGCTCTGGAGCAGGCGGATCAGCCGGAACTGTCGGTACGGCATCTGGAAGAAGCCGTCCGCCTGAAGCCGGAGAAGGTGGAATGGCGTTTTCATCTCGCGGCCAGCAAGGGAATTGCACCGCCACCCATTGCACCGGCCGAATACGTGGCATCTCTGTTTGATGCTTACGCCGCGAAATTCGATGAGCACCTGCGCGGCAGACTGCGGTATCAGACTCCCGAACTGATCCTCAGTGCCGTCAGGAGTTGCTCCGCAGAACGTCGCTCTGACGTGCTCGATCTGGGATGCGGAACCGGTCTGTGCGGCGAGGTGTTCAGACCCCTGGCCGATCGGCTGACGGGAATTGATCTCTCAGCCGAAATGATCCATGCAGCAGAAAAACGCGGCTGCTATGACGAACTCAGAGTTCAGAGCATCGCCGAATGCCTGACCGGATCGATGGACGCCTTCGACCTCATCCTGTCTTCCGATGTCTTTATCTACATCGGCGATCTGTCCGAATCCTTTTCGCTGGTGGCCACCGCCCTGCGTACCGGTGGCCTGATCGCGTATTCCGTCGAAGCGGCCGAGGAAGTTCCGGGCGCAGTCCATCCGACTGCCGGGTATCGACTGTCTTCAACACGCCGCTATGTGCACTCACTGAATTATCTGAGGGAACTGGCCCTCCGATCAGGACTCGTGGAACGATCCGTGGCGCTCAAGGATCTGCGATACCAGGCCGGTTCCGCAGTCAAAGGCTGGATCGTCGTTCTCGAAAAGCCCCGCGCCTGACCGCCTCACTGATCACCACCCGCCCCGAGTGTCGGTCTGCAGAACGTGTCGCTGATCAGCTCGGGAGGGCGAAGCTCCTGCTGAGCCAGGAAACACAGGCAATTCTGCCGTCGCAGCGGCAGAACTCGGGAAGCCCCGCTGCGTTCTCCGCGGCGCCATCAGGGAACAGCCGCGTCCGCGGACGAATGCCGGTCCCATGTGGCACGCATAACGCGGTGGATGTGGGGCAGCAGACCCTCCGGCCACAGCGCCGGATGAGGCTGAAGGACTGAACGGTGGTCGCGGCCCTCGACGAGCAGAATTTCTGCGTCCGACTGCAGCGCTTCCAGCTCCAGCTTCATCAGCCGCACGGCCCCCTCCAGCCGATACGTGTCCAGCGTTCCCATGTAAATATGCAGTTTGCCACCCAGCCGCGGTCCGAGCCGCTCCCAGTCGTTTCTGAGGATCAGCGAGATATCAAACCGCCGCCAGGCCTCGGCAGTAGCGCGGTCGATCCGTCCCGTCGCGCGGTCGAATAGTTTCATCGGACGCCCGTCAGCGGCCCGTGGACTGAACACGGCGTCAAAACTCGCAAACTGACCACCATGGTCACTCCGGGCAGACTCCTGCTGCGCATAGGATTTGATCGTCATCACCCAGGTCTCGCCCGCTCGC
>SYLK01000310.1 GCA_005809115.1 Planctomyces sp.
CGAGATATCATCTGATCCGCGCACTCTTTGATTCTGAAGAACACGACGCGGTCACAGCCGAGACGCGAATTCTGCTGGATTCCCTCGGCGACGGCGAGATGCGGGATCTTCGGGCGGCGGTGGCGCTGGCGGCCATGAGCAGTCTCCGCCGCGAGCGGTTTGCTGAAGCACGTGAATTCGCGGACCGGTTTCTGGCCGATGCCGATGACGTCAGCCAGAAAGCAGACGTCCTGGCCGCCCGAGCCGTCGCGCTGACGCATCTGCGGGAATTCCCGGCGGCCCGGGCTGACATGACAATCCTGACGGAAAAACACCCCGAGCGACCCCAGACCTGGCGGGCGATCCTGCAGGCGGCGCAGGCGGCCAGTGAACTCAACGAACATGGTGAGGCTGGCGGGATGTTTGCCCTGGCTGCCGGTCATGCGGCGGATCCGGTGGTGCATGAAGCGGCGCTGACCGGCATGGCATGGAGCCTGTTTCGAGAACGCCGTTACGACAGGGCCGAGGAAGCGTTCGGACAGCTCACGAAGGCTTACCCGGAATCCGAAGACGCGGCTCGGTCAGTCTATATGCAGGCCCGCTGTGTCGAGGAACAGGGGGCGACAGATCGGGCAGCGGCAGCGTACCAGCAGGCCTTCAGCCGACTGACGGCAGACATGCCCGATGAGGTCCAGGACATCGGGAGTTCCCCGCGTCTCCAGTTTGCCTTCGACGCCGGCCGGCAGGCCGCCCGAATTCTGGGCCGGCAGAAGCAGTTCGATGCCGCTGATCATCAGTGGGAACTGCTGACTCAGCGGTTTCCCCGGTCCGCCGAACTGGAACGGGTCCTCGACGAATGGGCCGGTCTGAATCTGACCGCCGAACGATATCTGCGTGCGGATGAGATTCATCGCAGACTGCTGGAGCGGTTTCCGGATGGCATCGCTGCGGGGCGAGCCAGACTTTCGCTGGCGGAGAGTGCGCTCACCGCGCTGACCGACAGCGAACTCCGGTCAGAGCGACTGGAGCAGGTGCTCGGCGAATTCCGCGCGATTGTGGACCATTCAGGGTACGACGAGGCGGAAAAGGAGCGCGCCCTGTTTCACATCATCGATATTCAGGTGCTGCAGCGAGACTGGGCGCAGGTGCGAGAATTCTCACTGCGTTTTCTGCAGCAGTTCGAGTCCAGTCCATTTGCCTCCCAGGTACGGCTGATGCTGGCCGAGGCCTCTCTGAATACCGTGCGAACCGACGCCGACGTCGATGCCGCAGTTCGCAGTCTGACCGAACTGCAGCAACAGATTGTCACTGCCGGTCAGCCGTCAGCCGAATGGACGGAACGGATCTGGGTCGTGCTGGCCGAGGGATATCTGCTGAAAAAGGACTATGCCGCGGTGGACCGGGTGGCGGAACTGCTGCTGCAGCGCGCACCCGAGACACGGTTCGCATTTCAGATGTACGATGTCCAGGGACGGCGGTGGAAGGCTCAGGCACCGCCGGACTTTGAGCGAGCCCGCAGTTGTTTTCGGCAGGCGATCGAAGACCGGGTTGGTGCAGGCACGGAGACGGCAGCCCGCTGCCAGTTCCAGATCGCGGAAACTTTCCTGCTGGAAAAGAACTTTGATCAGGCCCGCAAAGAGTATTATCAGGCCTATCTGAACTATCCTTACCCGCTGCTGCGCGAGCAGGCTCTGTATCAGGCAGCCGGCTGTGAAGTGCGTCTGCAGAAAAAGGATGATGCGATTCAGAGTTTTCAGGAGTTCCTCAGAGTGTTTCCCGCATCGGAACTGACGACGAAAGTCAAAGGACAGTTGCGGGAACTGGGGGCTGACCCATCATGACACGACGGCATTGTCCCAGCCTGACGCTGCATCGTCTGACCGCCCGGCGACTCGCGATTCTGTCGGCCCTGCTGACGGGAATCCTGGGCGTCTGCGGGAGCCTGGCGGCACAGGTCGACTCGGATGGCCTGAGTGCGACTGACGTGCCGTCGGCTGCGCCCGCGGTGACGGTTCCGCCGCAGAAAGTGACCCCGGGGATCCCCGCCTCGCCCTGGGAAGTGGCTCAGGCCATGGGCATGCCGTTCACGGCCGTCTTTGCCGGTGCGTCGCTGATCGCCATGTGGTCGGCGATTGAGCGGATCGTGCTGCTGCGTCGTCGCCGCGTGATTCCGCGGGCATTTGTGGAACGCTTCCTGATGCACCTGCGAACGGGCCGCATGGAAAAGACGGAAGCTCTGGCAGTCTGTCTGCAGAACCAGAGCCCCGTCGCGGATGTCTTCATGCACGGTGTACGGAAATGGGGAAAGTCGAGCGTGGAAATTGAACAGGCAGTGATTGACGGTGGTGAGCGGCAGATCAGCCTGCTGAAGCAGCGACTCCGCATTCTGAACGGGGTTGCCACAGTCACACCGCTGATCGGACTGCTGGGCACGGTGATCGGCATGATTCAGTCGTTCAATGACATCGCCACCGCCGACGCGATGGGGCAGGCGCAGCAGCTGGCGCGAGGAATCGCCATGGCTCTGCTGACAACAGCGACGGGTCTGCTGATTGCCATCCCCGCCCTGATCGCCTATATGTTCCTTGCGGGCAGGATCGATTCGCTGGTGATGGAGATGGACCGACTGGGGGCTGAGCTGGTGCATCTGATTTCAGCTGACGCGCTTCGTGAACGAGCGGCGGCCGCCCCGCAGGAAGCAAAAACCCGCCGGACGTCGGCCAGGCCGCCGATTTCCGGCTGAGGCGCCGGTCCCTTTCCGCCGATGTCCTTTGCCGTCAGAGAAGACGATCCGGATGAACTGCGAATCCGCCGAGGGCACCCGCATGTGTCATTTTCTGTCTGTGATCGTTCCGGTGCTGAACGAACGCGACACGCTGCAGACCCTGACCAGGGAACTGAATGCGGCGGCGCAGGGTGTGGTCAACGACTTCGAGATCATCTTTGTCGATGACGGTTCGACCGACGATTCGTGGTCCGTGATTCAGGTACTGGCCGCCGCGCCGCATATCACAGGGATCCGCTTTCGCCGAAATTTTGGCAAGGCCGCGGCGCTGACGGCGGGAATCAGGTCTGCCGGAGGTGATCTGATCCTGATGATTGATGCCGACCTGCAGGACGATCCAGCCGAAATTCCGCGGCTGGTGGCCGGCATCAGGGCAGGAGCAGATGTCGTCAACGGCTGGAAACAGCGGCGGCTGGATCCGTGGCACAAGGTGTATCCCAGTCGGGTGTTCAACTGGCTGATCAGTCACATGACCGGACTCCGGCTGCATGACCACAACTGCGGGCTGAAACTGTTTCGATCTGCGGTGGCCCGCGAAATCCGGATCTACGGCGAGATGCACCGGTTCATCGCGGTGCTGGCACACGCTCGTGGATTTCGCGTCACGGAGATCCCGGTGCACCACCGACCGCGGCAGCACGGGTACTCCAAGTACGGAATCAGGCGATTCCTGCGGGGCTTCCTGGATCTGCTGACCGTGACGTTTCTGACCAGCTTCGGTTATCGTCCGCAGCATGCCATTGGTGCCTGCGGACTCTGTTTCCTGCTGATCGGTCTGCTGGGCCTGGGTTATCTCAGCGCGCTGTGGTGTCTGATGCATGTATTTGGTTTGGCGGCACCGGCTCCGATCGGCAGTCGCCCCCTGCTCGCCTATTCCATCGCGGCCACATTGCTGGGTGGCCAGGCCCTGTCTCTGGGACTGCTGGCAGAAATGATCCTGGCATTCAGCGGTCGCCCGGCAGACGGTTACAGCGTGCGAGAGCGGACTGGTCATCCGGGATCCGAAAGTCAGTCGGATGCGGGGCTGACCTCATAGAGTTCGCTCACGGCAAACGTTTCGCCGTCAGCCGCCAGCTGCTCAGCCACGTCCCAGCTCC
>SYLK01000311.1 GCA_005809115.1 Planctomyces sp.
CAGTCGAATATGCAATGGACGATCGACAGGTCGAATGATCCCGATCTGGAGAAGCTGGCGGCCAGGTTTCCGAACCTGCGGATGATCAATTTTCCTCAGATCGGCAGCCAGGAGCCCATTCTGACCCATGATCGGCAGTGGCAGGTCTGCAGTCCGGAAGCGCTGGGTGGATTCTCGGCCGTCGGATACTTCTTTGGACGGCAGCTGCATCTTTCAATCGATGTCCCGGTCGGGATGGTCAACAACGCCTGGGGTGGCTCGGCCTGCGAAGCATGGATCAACCGGGAGACACTGTCAGCCGATGAACGGTTTCGCCCTCTGATGGAGCGATGGCAGGAGAATGAACAGAAATTCAGTGAGCTGTCAGCACGGACTGATCTGAACGAAGACGAAAAAAAGACACTCAATGGACTGCGGTCTCAGATGGCGGGCAATGCCCGCCCGGGCAACATCTACAATGGTATCCTGAAGTCGCATCTGGGATACACGATTCGCGGTGCCATCTGGTACCAGGGCGAGTCGAACGCCAGCCGCGCCTATCAGTATCGCGACCTGTTTCCGCTGATGATTTCCAGCTGGCGGAGCGAATGGGGGCAGGGCGATTTTCCGTTCTACTGGGTCCAGCTGGCAGACTTCTACCCCGAGAAATCCGAACCGGCCGACAGCGCGTGGGCTGAACTGCGGGAAGCACAGACCATGACGATGTCGCGGCTGCCGCACACCGGCCAGGCCGTCATCATCGACATTGGTGAAGGGAAGGATATTCACCCGAAGAACAAGGTCGACGTTGGTCGCCGCCTGGCGCGATGGGCATTGGCAAACGAGTACGGCATTCCTGTCGCATTCCACAGTCCCGAATACTCGAAAATGGAAATTCGCGGCGCAGAGGTCACGCTGACGTTCAGCCACGTCGCTGATGGCTGGCGGCCGTTCGATGTCACCGATCCCCTCGGATTCACGATTGCCGGCGATGACCGGAAGTTCCACACCGCCACCGCAAAAATTCTGGAAGACGGTCGTGTGACCGTGTCGAGCCAACATGTCACGCAGCCGGTGGCCGTTCGCTACGCATGGGCCGACAACCCTGTCTGCAACATGTTCAGTAATGCCGGCCTGCCGCTGACACCGTTCCGTACCGATGACTGGCCGGGTGTTACCGCCGACGCCAGATAAAACACACCAGGCGCCCGGGTGTGCGTCATTCTGCGAAAGCACTCCTGCCTGCACGCCCGGGCACAGGATCCAGAAACGTCCCAGGGGGTTGCGTCGAGAGCGGCCGATCTGCTGCGTCATCGCTCTTCGACGACATTTGCCGTCTTGTCGCTCTTCCTTGCATCTCGGCCACTCTCGACGCAACGCGGCCACGCAGGTTTTGTTAGGGGTTCTTAGCTGTGACCAGGCACAGGCCGCAGCACCACGCTCGTGCGTCTGCCGGCCTGACGTGCCACTATTCGTGCCACTATTCGTGCCACTGATCCGGGCTGACGGGGGACCGCCAGTCCGGTTCCTCTTCATCCGATACGTATTCCTGCAGGATCTGATGCGGCCGGAAGCGATTCTTGTAATTCATGGAACGACAATCACGGATGTAGTATCCCAGATACAGCCATTGTCGCCCCGTAGTCCGTCCCTCGGCCAGTTCCGTGAGCAGTGAAAAGGTTCCCAGAGCGGCATCACGGTATTCGGGAGCATGCACGAAATAGATGCTGGACATGGCGTTTGGCGTCATGTCAACCAGCCCGAGACCGACGAGTCGTCCGCGGTGCCGATACTGAAATTCGCGTGAAAACGAGAAGTCACCATCCAGAAAGGTCTCGGTGTATTGTTCGCGAGTCAATTCGCGGACGGGCCACTGCCGCCGATGATGCATGTCACGGTGGTAATCATTATGCAGCGCCAGGTGCTCTTCCGTGACCGACGGCGAGTGAATTGTGACGGTCAGTTCGGAATTCTGAGTCCGCACGCGGCGCTGGCTGCGGGACGGCCGAAACTCGGGAATCCGGACTCGGAGACTCTGGCAGGCACGGCACGCCGCGCAGGCCGGTCGGAACAGCCAATTGCCGAACCTTCGCCAGCCTCGCGCGAGAAGACTTTCGTAGCGGGATTCCGACAGCAGCAGAGCCCAGCGGAAGACCATTGTCGCGTACTGATCCGGCAGGTACGAGCAACCGGATTCGGTTCCTTTCACCTCGATCTCGCACATGGAATTGAGCAGCCGAAAGTCATCGCTGAGCATAGTCGAATTCTCTGGTTCGCTGAGGTATGCTGCGGTCAGATGTCTGATTCGACTTCCCCGTGGATACCATCGGGCCGCATTCTACCATGCACGACTGCCTTCAGCAGCCCCTCCAGCAGCTTCTGGCGAAACAGAACCTTGACGCCCAGGCCACAGACCGCTGTGTGGGTGTGATCATGGATGGCGTGTGCGACCCGGTGGACATTGCAGCCTTCCTGACGGCGATGGCCGTGAAGGGTCCGGTGGCTGTGGAGCTGATTGGTGCTGCCAGGGCCATGCGCGCCCGGGTTGC
>SYLK01000312.1 GCA_005809115.1 Planctomyces sp.
GCCGCACATCACTTTCATCGTCATGTCGATCTCCTGATGATTGAGGTCTGAACACAGACCCATCAGAGCATCCTGGCCACACTTTGTAAACCCTTGTCCCCTTCAGAACTTACGCCGCGCACCTGATTTGTCGTTGAACCGTTTCATTGAGCACTCGCAGGAACGCGGTGTAGTCTTCCGGCTTCTCGAAAATCGTCTGCCGAGCCGCCGCTCGATTGAGCACGTGGAAGACTTCACCCGCTGGACAGTTTCGTTTTGTGCGTGGCATCAGCCCGTCATACCACTGCCCTCAGATTAGAACAACGAGGCCAGACCCCTACGGCTTTCCGCCTAATCCGTGTTTCTGCGTTCGTTGATCAGTAATGGCTGCTGCAGGCGAATTGCGCCGGACTGGCGGGCTTTTGCCGATGTCAGGGCGAACTGACGGCTGGACAGGACCTCCTGCGTGAATTCTCCGGCGAATTCGTAGATGACAGATCCCGTTTCCAGAGTCCGAATCGTGGTGGTAACGTCTTCAGGGACGAAGGCGAGATTCGTCTGGCGCACATTGATCGGACCGATCTGGACACGCACCTGTTCCGGCAGATTCTCCGGGTCGTATGGCACACCGGCAACCGGGTCGATGCGGACCTGAGCGGTCCCGTCGGGCATCAGTGAACTCCAGACATGAATTTCGGGGAGCAGCTTGCCTGCTCCGCCGACGCGTCGGGCCGTTGCCGGACTATCGGATCGAAGCAGTACGTCACCTGCCAGCAGTTCGTCGGGTTCCGTGGCAGACATTTTCCAGAAGGCATCCACCAGAATGTGATCTTCGGCCGGCCAGCGGTCAAGCTGAATATTCCAGCCGGGAGCGCCCAGCGCGGGCGTGAACTCTTCCGTGAGGAGCCGCGGGCGGAATGCGTCGTTCCGGGGACGGACGTGAAATTCAATCTCGGCCGGCTGTCGGACCGGGAGATCGGTCCGCTCATGATCGAGCATCAGCGACAGCGTGACGGCCGAGCCGGGAACTCCGTCGGCCGCCGGAGGCAGTGTTCGGAAGGCCGCTTCTGATCCCGCCCGCAGAATGAACGGTGTGGAGTCGTCAGTCCCTCCCGCTGCGGTGGCCTTCATCCGCGTATGACCATTGCGAGGATAGACGAACCGATTATCCTTCCAGTCCAGTGCCAGCCGCAGTTCATCTCCGGCGGCGAGTGACAGAGGTCCGGAACTCTCGGAAGAAACTGACGCAAACTTCACGGTGTAGTCGTCGCCAGGCGGAAGGTTTCGGATTGTTTCCCCGAGAGTGGCCGTTTCGGAAAAGTTCTGTGTCTGTCGCTCGACCGTATAATGCCGCGGGTCCAGAGATCCCAGAATCTGCTGCAGCAGCTGGGCCTTGTCTGCCGCGTCGATGACCTGAATTCCACGGATCTGTTCAAAGACATCCTTCAGTGACCGGAGTTCACCGGCACGGGCGGCAAAGTCGAATGCCACAATGACAACCCGGGTATCGGGGTTGGCCTTCATGGCATTTTCGAGACGCTTTCTGCGATCGTCATTTTCCACCTGTCGCTGGCGGAGTTCCTGGGGGTTCCGCGCGGCGCGTGGTGGCACGACACCGACATCGTTGGCTTCACCGTCGGTGACTGCAATGACGATGCCCGCCTTGTTGTTCAGGTCATCGGTGATGGCGCGCGTGATGGCGGTAGCGAGCGGAGTGA
Organism: Planctomyces sp.; assembly: GCA_005809115.1. Classification (GTDB taxonomy): domain Bacteria; phylum Planctomycetota; class Planctomycetia; order Planctomycetales; family Planctomycetaceae; genus F1-80-MAGs062. The sequence continues at coordinate 1,698 of SYLK01000312.1, forward strand.
TGCCCCAGGCGCCGGATTTTACCAGTTTCCGCAGCGTGTCACCGAAGGCCTGTTTGCCTTCCGCGTTCAGTGATCGCAGAGGAAACTCGGTTTCGATATCCTCCAGCGCCGACAGCTTTTCCGGAATGCCTTTGGGCCTGAAGGCTTCGCGATACGCATCATTGTAGAGATGCTGCTCGCCGTCCCAGTTCGCCCGGTGGCCGAAGACTATGAGACTGGCTTTGGTGGATTCATCCAGCAGGGGGTTTCTGAGGAGATCTTCGAGTGTCTCAATGGCCGCCTGAGCGCGGGTGGTTTCCGCCTGTCCCGGAAGTCGGGATTTCATGCTCTGCGACCAGTCCAGTACCAGCACGATCGGGCGCAGATCTGTGCCGGTGAGCTGAATGCTGGCCGTACGAGGACGCTGAATCCGCCTGACGAGATATTCGGGCACAGCACAGGGGCTGATGCTGACCGTGCCCAGCGAGTTCCAGGTGCGTCCGCGAAAAAACATGACCGCGTGGAAGTCCGCTGGTCGGCAGGTATCACTGCTGCCCGGGTTGCCGGTCCGCACGATGTCGAAACGGGCTTCCGGAGCAGATGTCGGCAGGACGACACTCTGCGGATTGTTCTCCGTCCGGATCAGTGCCGCCGCGGCATTCTCGCGCAGCGGCACGAGGCGCAGGGAGGCCACGCCCTGCCGGGATTCGGCGGCTTCGAAGCGGACCTGTGTCCGGATGGTCTTGCGGGGGTCACTGGCCTGTCCCAGATCAACTGGATCTGTCGGAACATCGACGACCGCTCGAATTCCGTCTGACCGATTCAGTTGTTCGGTGGCCTGATCAATGGCGCTGCGGGCGAACTGCGGTACTGGCAAGCTGCCGGTGCGCAGCTGTTCCGCCGTCTGCGCAGCCGCATCCAGCCACACCCGGACGGCCCGAGCATACCAGCCGCTGGTCAGCCAGGGTTCGCGATCGTCCGTGTCGATCCACTGTCCTTCCAGCAGTCGCGCGACATGCAGCAGGCAGCAGGCAAAGCGATGGCACTGCAGCAGTCGGCGGGATGGCGAGATCCCCGTTTCCCGGGCGTCAAATTCGGCCAGCAGACGGCACTGAGTGTCAGCCGCCCGCAGGCGTACGGCAGTGTCGTCGCCATCAGCACGCAGGGCCGCCCGGATGTTGTCGCGCGTCTTCCGCCAATGATCACGCACGGCAAGGCCGAACGCGGCGGTCGCCTCATGATCGGGTGGTACCAGCTGACCATCCCGGCTGCCCGCCGCTGCCACGGCTTCAGCGACCTGGACTGCCGATTCCTTCGTCGCGGCGAAACGGGGCAGCAGGTGGAGCATCTGCAGCATCCACAGCGACTGCTGTTCGAAATCCGCCTGGGCAACCGGGCCAGATGCGGGTGAGCTGGCCGATGCGGCTGCAGTGGAAGATCCATCGCTCGCAGCGGATCTGGCAGCCGGCGCCACCACGGAGGGTGACTGGTCGAGTTCCACGATCTGATCCAGCAGAGCGCGGCGATGCTCGGCGGTCAGCAGACTGACCGAAAACAGCGATCGAATCAGACGATATCGCGTGACCTGATCGCTGCGGATCTGTGGCTTGTTCAGCGCCATCGCCTGGCTCAGATCGTGTAACTGGCCAACAACCAGCCGGAGCGCATCGTCAGTGGCCTTCTGTGATTCTGTCAGGCGGGATGTCTGATCGGTGAGTTGCTGAGCGTCGAATCCGGAAGCGGGTTCGATCACCTGCAGGGCCTGCTGCAGGCTGCGTGTTCGGGTCAGCAGCCGCAGGACGGCGGTTCGCAGTCCGGCGGTCAGCGCGGGAATTCCCGTCCCGGTGCTGCCGTCCTCATCGCTGATCTGTTTCAGCAGTTGTTCCGTGGTCACACGGTCCAATGCCGTGTCGGCGGTTGTCTGTTTCAGAAGGCTGACCCAGCGGCTGCGCAGGGTGCTGGACAGCGGGAGTTCCGCTTCGGCCGCCCAGCGGGCCAGAGAAGGAGCTGCCTCCAGCACGCGCCGAGCTGTTGTTTCGGCCGTCCGCGCGGCAATTCCGAAATTCTGCAGGGCGCTGAGCAGATCCCCGTCGGGCGCGGTCGGCGCGACGTTCTGACTGTCGGGCGTCACGAACAGACGATCTTCAGACAGCAGCACCTGACGTTCCGACCTGAGAGCCGTCTGCGGCAGCAGATCAGCCACAGAGAACAGATGCGCGGCAGCCGTTTCGGCAGCAGCGCGGCGATCGAGCACGGACTGCAGCGCCGTCCCGGCGGGCGGGGTCAGGCCAGCCTGCGCAAACGGAAAACCACCTGTCCCGCTGCCGAGCTGCCTTGACAGTACATCTTCGGGGGATCGGAACGGGGGGCGCGAATTTTCTTCCTCGGGAGCCCCCTGCCACAGGTCACTCAGCCGACTGAATGCCGGCAGATCGTCCACCCAGGACCGGGCCAAACCCTGCTCGGCATTCAGCTGTCGGAGATCTCGGCAGTTGCGATCGGTTTCTGCGGCGTTCTGCCGAAATGATTCTTCGGCATCGGACAGCAGTTTTCGGGCAACAGCGAACCGGCCGTCCAGAAGCGCCGTTTCTGCGCGCCTGAGCTGCTGCGTCGCAACCTGCCAGGTGACCGGATCCCAGCCATAGCCGTGTCGCTGGTGGAGGCTGTCTCGCAGGAGCCACAGTTTCCCGAACGGCTCCAGCAGCGACGCATCGGCTGAGGCCGCGATGGCATCGGTACCGGCGGGGACATCCTTCATGAGCACGAAGTTGTGCCGGCCTTCCGCTTTTCGGATCTCCTCCAGCGGAGGCAGGATGCGGACCTGCTGACCGCGGACATCCCGATTCTCGGTCACCCATTGCGCGGTCCGGCTGGCCACATAGTCGGCGTATTCAGCCACGGTCAGTTCGGTGTTTCCGTCGCGATCGGCCAGCTGGCTGAATCCGGTCGACGCAAAATGTCCGAAGACCGTCCGGCCCTCGGTGCCCGACATGGCGACCGCACTTTGCTCACCATCGCCGGCTGACGCGATGACGACCAGACCCTGAAGTTCGTCCTGCTGCACCCAGGTCGCCAGCTGACTCAGGGCGTGCGAATACAGGTAACC
>SYLK01000313.1 GCA_005809115.1 Planctomyces sp.
AGCGGACGGCCATTGAAAACCGCCTGATCCCGGAATCACTGGAGTGTCATCGGCTGCGGCTGCGGCAGGCGGGTTTCGATCTGGTGGCACCGTGGTTCCAGTGTTTCAGTTTTGTGTCGATTCTGGCCGTGAAGTCCGCTGCCGCCGCAGAACTGAGCGACAGTGGCGGTACGATGTCACTGTCCGAGGCGGTCCGATCGGATTCCGATCCGTGACGCTGAGACTGTTCGACTACGAGGAGCTGTACCAGCAGCTGGCGGAACAGGGAGCGGCGGACTGGGCCGCGCAGCTGAAAGCGGCCGGTGCTGCAGCAATTCAGTCAGACCGTCACGGAAAGCTGGCGGAATGGACCGCCGCCTGGGACCAGGTGGTCGTTCCTGAAAGCACGGTATTCGAAGCGGCTGGCCGCTGCATCACGGCCACGGGGAAGATCACTGATCAGGAGCGATGGCAGCTGGAACGCGCGCTCCGGACGCTGCATCCGTGGCGCAAGGGGCCTTATGACCTGTGCGGGGTGCAGATCGAGACAGAATGGCGGTCCGACCTGAAATGGGATCGGCTGGCAGATCGGCTGGAACTCCGCGGCAGGCGGATTCTGGACGTGGGCTGCGGGAATGGTTACTACGGCTGGCGGATGCTGGCGGCGGGCGCCCGTCTGGTCGTCGGACTGGATCCTTTTCTGCTGTATGTGATGCAGTTTGAGGTCGTTCGGAAATTCGCCGCAGCCGCTGACCCCGTCGCGGCACAGCGACATTTTTTGCTCCCGCTGAGTGATCGGGAGATTCCCGAGCGGCTGCAGCTGTTTGATACGGTGTTTTCCATGGGCGTCCTGTATCATCGCACCAGCCCGATCGATCATCTGCAGAGCCTGGCGGGGAGCATCAGGCCGGGCGGTGAGCTGGTCCTGGAGACGCTGGTGACCGAGGACGATCGGGCGACGGTTCTGGTACCGGAGCACCGTTATGCGAAGATGCGGAATATCTGGTTCATTCCTTCGATTCCGATGCTGTTGTGCTGGCTGCAGCGCACCGGATTTGGCGACTGCCGGCTGCTGGACGTCAGCCGCACGACACCGAATGAGCAGCGCAGTACGCCGTGGATGACCTTCGAATCGCTGTCCGACTTCCTGGACCCGGGCGACCCGACGCGGACGGTGGAAGGATATCCGGGACCGGTGCGGGCGATCGTTTCGGCGACGGCACGCTGAACCGGGCTGTTGCTGTCGGCTTTCAGGCGGCATCTTCCTGAGATACGGTCTGGATCCGTCCCTCGGCCAGGCGGACGATGCGATGAGCCTGACCGGCGATGGATTCGTCGTGTGTCACCATGATGATGGTCAGCTGAGAGTTCTGATTGAGAGACGTAAGGAGTTCCATGATTTCGCAGCCGGTGGTTGAATCCAGATTTCCGGTCGGTTCATCCGCCAGCAGAATTTCCGGGCGTGCGACCAGTGCTCGAGCGATGGCGCCTCGCTGCATTTCCCCGCCGGAAAGTTCTGACGGACGGTGCAGCGTGCGATGACTGAGTCCGACCTGCTGAATCATGTCCATGGCGGAATCCCGGATTTCTTTGCGTCGCCGCCAGTATTCGCGCAGCGAATACCGGATCATAAGCGGCATCATGACATTTTCCAGGAGTGACAGTTCCGGCAGCAGGTGATAGAACTGGAAAATGAACCCGAAGACCTGATTTCGCAGCTGATCGCGTGCGCGCTGATTCAGATCATCAATCCGCTCGCCCTGCAGCAGAACTTCACCGACGTCGGGAGAGTCAAGCAGTCCCATCACATGCAGCAGTGTGCTCTTGCCGGAGCCACTCTGCCCGATGACGGAGACAAATTCGCCCCTCATGGCCCGCAGTCCGGCTCCCTGCAGCACCGGCACCTTATGCGCCCCCTTGCTGTAGGATTTGGAGATGGCTTCGGCGGCAATGATGGGCGTGGTCATTCTGAGCGTTTCAGTCATTGATCGGACTCCCGGTCCTTACAGATTGCTGGTGCGTGATGGAGGGGCACCACGAGTGCCGCACAGACCGCAGTACGCCGGTCAGCAGGATGCCGCCGGGCCGTCGCGCGCCTCCGCGGCGGGTTCATTCATACCTCAGAGCGCGAACGGGATGCAGCCGGGAGGCGCGTCGGGCCGGCAGCACGCTGGCGAGCACCGCGATGCTCGTCGCGCCCAGCGCGACCAGAAAGACCATCCAGGGACTGACCTGAGTGGGGATTTCAAAAAAGTAATAAATCTTCTCGTCAAACACTTTTCTCCCGGTCAGCCAGCTCAGTCCGTCTTCAATTTCGTTGATGTATCGCACGAACAGCAGTCCGATCAGGACGCCGGCCGAACTCCCCACAAAACCGAGCGCCAGGCCGTAGGACAGGAAGATGGACATCACTCCGCCAGAGCTGGCACCCAGCGATTTCAGAATGCCGATATCCCGGGTTTTTTCGACAACGATCATGAAGAAGATGGCCAGAATCCCGAAGCCGGCCACGGCGATAATCAGAAACAGCAGCACATTCAGAATGGCCGTTTCAACCTCCACGGCGGCCAGCAGCAGTCCCTGCTTCTCTTCCCAGGTCCGTACATGCACCATCCCCGGCGGGAAAGCCGCCTTCAGGCGTGCCACCACTTCCGTGGCGTCGTCGTAGTTCTTCAGCCGGATGTGGATCGACGTGATGGCGTCCTGCCCCGCCACGATCATGCCGCGGTTCTTCTGCAGTTCCTCCAGATTCATCAGCACAATGCTGGTGTCGTACTCATTCATGCCGCTGCGGAACGAATCCACCACCGTCGCCGCAAACTTGACAACATCCGGCGGTCGACTGGCTTTCACCGTGGTCAGGATGATGTCGTCCCCGGGTTCCACCATCATGATCTTGCGGAGCCCTTTGGTTTCGGGATCCGCCGTCTGAAAGCTGACCAGGCCTTCGGCCAGGTAAACTCGCGCCGGCAACGGACCTCGCTGAATCTCGACCGGCGACGACCCGAACTGATCTCCGAACGGATCCTCGTCCGTTGCAATGGCAGTTTCGGACGTCGCCTCGCGTGTCTCGGCCGATCCGATCACACCGGTTGCAGCCCCACCGGCGTCACTCGCACCGGCGTCACTCGCACCGGCGTCACTCGCACCGGCGTCACTCGCACCAGCTTCACCCGCACCGGTTTCACTCGCGGAGTCGACCGGGCCTGAGCTGTCGTCGGGCTGCGGGGACGGCGCCGCGTCGGGTGTCTCCGCAGCCGAGCCGCCCGGCAGATCGAACGTCGGCGGGGAAAAATCCTGTTCGCGCGCGCCGCGGCGCAGACTCAGAGCGTTCAGTTCCTGAATGGTGTGCCGGCGTGCGGCAGCCGAATCGGTCAGCTCCCAGCTGAGCGGGACGTCCCGGCTGCGGAGTGCCTGTCGGACGATCTGCCCGCGTTCAATCACCGGATTGTAGCTGTCCAGATAATCGTACAGCGGGCCGACCTTTGCCTTGCCGACAGGGTCGATGCCGAGAATCTCAACCGGCGACGTGAACACTTCACCGCTGAACGGATCGGTGAATGTGATCATCCCGGGTACCTCGACGATTGGCGTCATCGCCTCAACGAAGGACCCCACGGCCTTTTCCACGACATCCATCTGAGACTTTGAGTCGCGAATTCCGTCAAGGCTGCGGGATTCCACGACGATGTCGGCCAGGAAGTTGTGCAGCCGGTCGCGCATCTCGCTGGCAAATCCGGCCATGACGCTGTTGACCACGATCATGGTGGCCACGCCCAGCATCACGCTGATAATGCAGGCCAGCGCAATGTACCTGGTTCTGAGGTAACGCAGGCACAGCAGCAGTCTATACATCGGAGGCACTCCTTCGCCGGATTACCGGTCCTCGTGGTGAATTCAGGTGGTCTGCGGTTCTCCGGGTTCGTGTCGCAGCAGAGGAAAGAAAATGACATCGCGGATGCTGCGGCTGTTGGTCAGCAGCATCACCAGTCGGTCGATCCCGATTCCCAGTCCTCCGGCCGGCGGCATACCCACTTTGAGCGCCCGGATGAAATCGTAGTCCATCTTTGCCATGGAATTTTCAGCACTCTGACCGGCCAGCTGAGTGAGAAACAGGTGCTCCTGCAGGCGCGGATCATTCAGTTCCGTATACGCATTGGCCAGCTCCATTCCCCGGATAAACAGTTCGAATCGCTCGGCAATCAGGGGCTGACCGCGTTTTCGTCGGGTGAGCGGACAGAGTGATGCCGGGTAGTCCATGACGAAGACCGGCCCTGTCAGCTGATCCTCCACTACGGCCTCAAAGATCTCGCTCACAATCAGATCGGGATGCAGGCCGCGGATGTCGATGCCCAGTCGCTCGGCCACCTGCGTGACGCCGGCGGAATCCGTCATGTCGCATCCGGCATGTTCGCGAAACAGGTCCGCATAGGTGCGGCGCGTCCAGGGCGGCGTCAGATCGATTGTTTCCCCCTGTTCACCCCAGGGAATCACCAGAGATCCATGGACAGCCGTGGCCGCATCCACCAGCAGCTGCTCGGTCAGATCCATCATCGTCTGATAATCGGCATACGCCTGATAAATTTCGATCATCGTAAATTCGGGATTATGTGTTGCATCAACCCCTTCATTGCGGAACACACGCCCGATTTCGAACACCCGTTCGATCCCTCCGACCAGCAGCCGCTTCAGGTGCAGTTCCAGCGCGATCCGCAGATAGAGCTGCATATCGAGCGCATTGTGGTGGGTCGTGAATGGTCGCGCCGCGGCTCCTCCGGCGATGGCGTGCAGCACCGGAGTTTCCACCTCATGAAACCGGTGCGATCGCAGCGTGCTGCGTATGGAATCCATAATCACGGAGCGCTGCAGCAGACGATCCAGC
>SYLK01000314.1 GCA_005809115.1 Planctomyces sp.
ACTCCGTGGATCCGATCGAACGGTTGAGTCTGTACATGGGAAGGGTCCTGGCTGATGGAAGTCCGCTCCTGGTTCCCCGGGCTGTCCTGCGCGAGCATGCTCACTTTCTCGGCGACACCGGCGGAGGAAAGACGGCGCTGGGGCTGAACCCGCTCATCGAACAGCTCATCATGAGCCACGACTGCACGGTGATCGTGATCGACCTCAAGGCGGATTCCCTCGAGCTCCTGGCAACGCTCGATGCAGCCCGCAGGAAACGGGAAGCATTCACGGGGCGCCCGATGCCGCTTCGAGTCCTCTCCAACCAGCGGAGTCTCTCCACTTTCGGCTTCAATCCGCTCCGCCAGCCGTTCTGGCAGGACCTGGATCTCTACATGAGCACCGATATTCTCTGCGGCGCGCTGGGACTTTCCTACGGCGCGGACTACGGCGAGGGCTTCTACAGCTCCGCCAATGCCGCCGTCCTTTATCACACACTCAAAACCTTTCCCGAGGTGGATACCTTCCGAGAGCTCGCCGATCGAGTCGGCTACGTCATGATCAACGCCAAACGCCGCGAGCTGCACCCGGAAGTCCGCCGGGCCGGGGTCCACGTCCAGACGGTCCTCGATCGTCTGGGTTCTTTCGAAGCGCTCAACGTGTCGCCTCACGGCGGCTACCCGGTCGACGTGCTGGAAAACGCCATCGATTTTGCGCGGGTGTTTTCTGAACCCGAGCTGCACTATTACCACCTTTCGGCCACACTGGCTCCCGGAGCCTCGCCCGAAATCGCGCGGCTTGTCACCTATTGTCTGCTGGCTGCCTCAACGAAGACGCAGCGCCGGCATCAGGTGTACCTGGTCATCGACGAGTTTCAGCGAATGGTGGCCAGGAACATCGAGTACATGCTGCAACTGGCCCGCAGCATGGGCGTGGGCGTGATTATTGCCAATCAGACGATGCAGGATCTGCGCACCCGATCGGCCAACCTGATTCCGGCCATTGAGGCCAACTGCCGTTATCGGCAGTGGTTTGCCGTCTCCTCCGCTGAGGACCGCCAGCGAATCAGCGAAGCCAGCGGAGAAGCGATCGACTACGTCCAGGGGAAAACGGTCACACAGGGCCCCAACGGTAGCAGTTACTCGACATCGTCTCAGGAAAAGGTCGTTCCGCGCTTATCCACGAATGACATCCTGCTGGCGGGAGACCATCCGCTCCACAGCATCGTCCGCATCTCGCGGGGTGCGGGATATGCCCAGTACGGCGGAATGCCGTTTGTCCTGGAATCGAAGTACCACATTTCACTCGACGAGTATCACCGCCGGCGGAGCATCCCCTGGCCCGGATCAGTTCCCGGAGCGTTCCTGCCCGGGACCACGCGCGTCACGCCGCCCAGGACCGCGCCACAGCCCGTCGTCACAACCGAAGTCGTCGGCGGGGCCCAGCCGGCCCAGGCCACATCGGGTGACGTCTTCGAATCGCTGCGCAAGTCATTTGCTTCCATCAGGCCGGACCCGAAGCGCGGTGTGCGGAGAAGAAAAAAGGAGCCCGAAAAGTGACCCTTCAGGCACTCGACCTTGTGGAAACGTTGACCCGCAGAGTGCGGCTCCTGTCCGTCGAGCAGGCACAGCGGATTTGCTGCCCGTCAGGCGCCACAGGAAAACCGCTCGCCTTTGACTGGCGTCCGCTGGAAGCGTCCGGCCTCGTCGGAAAGGCCAGGCTCTCGCTCCGCCAGCTTGTGCCGTCCGCGGCCTTGTGCACATGGCATCCCGGGGACGAGGAGCCGGACTTTGATGCACTGGCGATCCACGTCAGGTCCCGCTGGTCAATTCCCCCGAGGTCCGTCGAAGTGCTCTGGGCAACGCCGGGCGCAGCGGCCCTCTTCGGCAGTTCCGCCGGCAGGCTGCCCGCCATGCACCAGCGGGAGCATGACCTGCTTCTTGCCGACGCGTATGTGCACTACCGGCTGCATCAGCCGGAACTGGCCCGCCTCTGGCGCGGCGAGGACTGTCGGCCGAAGGCCGGATTCCGGATCAAGGATCCGGACGCATTTCTGGTCGATGGCTTCGGTCGAATCGAACGCGTCATCGAGTCGAGTGGCCGATACTCCCTCCGGCAGCTGATCGATTTTCACGACTACTGCGCTTCGGAACGCCTTCCCTATGACCTCTGGTGAACCATGAAACGTCTCCCACATTCCCCGAAGCGGCTCTCTCGTGATTCGCTGCGGATTCTGGAACACCTCTGTCGCTACCGCCTGCTACCGGCTGACGAAGTTTCTCGTCTTCACGGTCTGCAGGACTTGCGACGTGCCGAGACAGCCATCGCGCGGCTCGTTCGCAGTCGGCTCATCGGCAGCGATGCACTCTACGGCGACAAGACGTACTACCATCTGGCTCCGGCTGCGGCTCACCCGTCGGCCGGTGGCGACTCGGTGTTTCCATCGCACTGGCTGGGCCCGATTCCCGAGAAGGCAAAACTGATCCACTACGCTGTTTTCGCCTTTTGTCTGATGGGTGCCAGCTGCCGCCATCTCCTGACACGCCCTGAGCTCGAACAGCACCTGCCCGGGCTGAAAGACCACCGGCTTCCGCTCAACTACTACGTGGAACTCAATGACGACCAGCCGCGGCTTGGGTTCATCCGCGTTGACACCGGCGGCCGCGGTCGCTGGGACCGCATCGTTGCCAGAGCACTGGACGACTGGCGCGACCATGAAGCCAGGGCCTGCTTTCGACCGTTTGTCGCACAGGGGCAGTTCGAGATTGCCGTGCTCACGGCTCTGCCGCAAAAGGCCGAACGGATTCGCGACGCGGTTGCCCGGGCCGGCAGTCCCATGTCGATCCGCGTCTGCGCAATTCCCCAACTGCTGGCCATTTTGCAACCCGAACTGGCGTTGCCCGGCGCAACGCCCTGAACACGATCACATCGGAGGCAGAATTCGTGCTGCATCTGGCCGGACTGTCACGGAACCGCCTGCGTCGAGCAGGCTCCGAGTCTGCACACAACGTTGTACAAACCTTGTTCGTCACGTGGGCAGACATCTCGCGCCGCCCGACGACAATTCATCCGTCGGCCACAGGATGCGGCCGACAACAGCACGCGGCCGAAGTCATGTTCCTTCACCGACCTGTCGAAAGGAGGTGTCCGCTCCAGAATCAGCAACTCCCCAGCCATGGGTTTTGTTTCGCTCCTGCTCAGGAGCACGGAAAAACACCGAGCAATGGCAATGTTTCATGATTCCTTCGGCCTGCTTCGCCCTGACGGACCGCCGTCACGGAGGGGAAGGTAAACCGCCGAACGCACCCCCGAAAAAGAGCGTTCGGCCATTCAAAGGTGACTTATGGAACAATTGCACGCAGGTAACTTCATCCCCGATGCAGAGTTCTGGAATCAGCTTCTGATTTTCAGAAACTTCTGCGTCACAGACGGATATCTCTTCCGCCAGCTGTTCGGCGGAGAACCGGCCGATTATCGGTACGCCTTCGCGTACATTGACAGTCGATTGGACGATTATCTCCGTCACCGCGAAGAGCGGTTGCGGGACTGATTTTTCTGCCGGGGAGGGAGCCTCATGGAGGCTCTCTCCCATTTTTTGCACCCTTCCGAGACGACTGCCCTCCGAAAGGAGTCGCCTCGTCGAGCAGGCTTCGAGCCTGCAGACAACGTCGTACAAACCTTGTTCGTCTCGTGGGCAGACATCTCGCGCCGCCCGACGACAATTCATCAGCCGGCCACAGGATGCGGCCGAGGTCATGTTCCTTCACCGACCTGTCGAAAGGAGGTGTCCCGCTCCAGATTCAGCAACTCCCCAGCCATGGGTTTTGTTTCGCTCCTGCTCCGGAGCACGGAAAAACACTGAGCAACTTTGTCGTTGACAAACCGTAGGCAGCCTGAGGTTCAGGGGAACCCGGGCGGCTGACTTGCTGGAGGATGCCAGCATGAACCGTATCAGACACCACAGAAAACGATGGCGCATGAGGTGGCCCTGGAGATGGTTGTTCCCAATTCCGGTGGACGAACGCTTCTGTCCGGAATGCCGATTCCCGTTTCACGAAGGTCCGCTTCCCCGAGAAGTGGCTCACTTCGACGCGGGGAGCATCTGTGCCGTTGTTTATCCCTCCGGAGGATTCCGGAGGAACGAGTACGTCGTCAAGTTCGGCCGCTGGAGAACGAGCGGAAGGTCGTTGTACCACTCCGAGTTCATTCCAGCTCAGGATCTGGATGACTTGATTCGGGTGCTTGCGCAGCTCGAGGTGTGGCTCAAGGAGTCACGTCCCGACGCTGTCAGACAGGTTCGCTGAGGTTGTCACGGGTTTTAGCGGGGGACTGATATCAGCCCCTCGCGAGGTTGTTCCGATTTCGGGACAGCCTGGACCAATCCGACACTGGTCGACGTGCAGGGGCGCGAGGCCGGAGTCATTACACGTAAGAGAGGAGTTATGTCTCAGAACAAGCCAGTACATGAGGTTCGTCTGGGAAAAATCAGGGTCACCATCTGGCCCAACCGGAGTCCGAATCAGGGGACGTGGTACAGCGTCACCGTTTCGCGCTCCTATAAGGACGCCGATGCCTGGAAGGAGACGTCCTCCTTCCGGCGCGACGACCTGCCAGTGGTCGCCAGGGCGATTGACATGGCGTATGCCTGG
>SYLK01000315.1 GCA_005809115.1 Planctomyces sp.
TCTGCTGCCTGCCCTTGGTTGGAACGGAATCGGCTTTCGAATCAGAACGACTACGGGAGGGAAATCGCAATGGCAGAAGAATGAAGACAGGAGAATGGGAGACTGACTCTGAGGGGCTCTGACTCAATTCCATGCTCGCTCTGTTGTGGCCGGCCGGGAGACCTGTCACAACGAAACGTCCACCAGGGTCGCTCGTATCTCCGACACGAGAATGCCCGCACGGAGTGGCGGAGAGTTTTGGGTTGCGGGCGAAACCCGCGTTAAGGAGTTCTTCGAGTTTTTTCATGGCGTTTGTAATGTCCCTTCTCCCCTGTACTCGGGGGAGACGGTGGCCGACAGGCCGGATGAGGGGGTTTTCGAACGTCTTCCGTGTGAAAAATCCTCAACGGCGTTGCCCCTCCCCCGCATCCCGTCACTCAGCGGCACAGCTCGATCAGCTGAAAGCGGCCGCGCTGTGGCTGGATGAGTTCGCGGCCGGATTCACTCGTCAGTCGAATTCGCCAGCCCAGGCAGTCAGCCTCCGTCAGAAACTGCCGCGTCGACTCCCGGCCGGGATCACCGATCCAGATGCTTCCTCCCGGCTGAAGTGCAGCCTCAAAATTCGCAAACAATGCGGCATGCAGACCGGCGTCGTACAGGATGTCGCTGGCCAGCAGCAGATCGAACCGGGATAAGACAGGAGGTTCGCGCCAGTCGAATACCAGTCCGGACACATCCGGATACCCGTTCGCCGCGGCGTTCCGCTGCGCCAGCCGGACGGCCTGATCGGCGCTGTCGCTGAACGTTACGTCGTGGCCAGCCAGCAGGGCCGCGATTCCTGTCAGTCCACTGCCGCAGCCAAGTTCGAGACAACTGAGCGGTCGCGTCCAGGTGTGGCTCAGCAGCAGACATGAGGTTGCCAGCGCCGACTCCCACCACATCGCCCAGTAGTGATCTGACGCGCCCTGATCGCGGCTGCAGTCCTGCCACAGCTGTTCAGGATGCTGCGGCACATCCAGCCACACCACCCGCCCGCCGATCAACAGGTCGCGTCGGGAGAACGACAACGGCGCCATTCAGGAAAATCCGGACCGAAGAGAGAAGAGCGGCATCCCTGCCGCAGAACCATCCCTGGATGCGCTCCTGGGACGAGCCGCCTGCCGAAACAGACGACCCTGGAGGGAATCGTGTTGAGTGAATAAGCTCGCTCTTCTCTTCTTCGATCCGTCTGCTTCCAGCCGGTGAAAATGGGTCCCTGGCAGCGCGTGATCGCTGCTCCTTACTGTGTCAGCTGCTTGAACAAGTCCCCGAATTCCGGCATCTCCTGTTTCAGCACCTCGGTCCACATCTGTGGATTCCAGACTTCCACACAAATCACCGCGCCAATGACCAGAACCTCGTGACTGGCATCAACGCCCAGAAACGAACGAAAGTTCTCGGGTATCAGCAGCCGCGAACGATTCGCCAGACGCACCGTCGTATGTCGAGTCGACAACAGCCGGCCCAGCCGCTGTACGTCACCCCAGCGCTGGTCCATGCGGCCCGAATCAATTTTCTGACGCAAGAGGCTGATGCCACTGTCCAGGCGCTGCTGCCACTCGTCCGGCTTCCACAGACTCAGGCAGCCGGCACGCTCCTTCGCCACAATCACATCACCCGCTTCACCACTGACTGATTCAGCAAACTCCGCCGGCAACTGCAGACGAAATCGATCGTCGATCGTTCGCCGATACTCGCCCGTCAGAAACGCTGCCGCCATGAGAATTCTGAACTCTCGGAACTGAGCCTGATGTCAGGATCCTTCAGCATACACTCGGCCATCCGCCGCACCACAGCATATCGGGCAGAAAACCCACTTTCAACTCTATTCCAAAGATCGTTTCGGGCATAAATCCCGCGTCTGAACCAAAGAATAGAATTGACGGTCCCGGGCAGCAAGTCATCCGGGTTGGTTTTTTCGGATTTTTCGGAATCGGCAGTCTGGCTGTGAATCTGCCGGACATGGAAACCTGAACGACGGCGTGCCGCCGATTCGTTCCATCTGCCCTCGATTCCGCGATTCCCGGCAAAGCTGGCGACTGCGGTATGGTAAGTTTGCAGAGTGGTGCGGATGTGATGTCTTTCTCAGGAGGAGATGTTCGATCGCGTTTGTTGTTCAGGATCAGAGCCCATGGGCAAAGCCAAGCCGTTCTTGTTTGGAACCCTGCTGGGGACGTCACTCATGTTCATGGCCCTGCAGTATCATGTGCTGCGGACGCATGACGGTGTTCAGCTCGTACCTCGGATCCCTCAGCATTCGCTCGGCCTCGCCTGGGCCGATATCCGCCACTGGAGTGCGTCACAGTGGACCGATCGTCCAGAACTCGCGCGGGCTCTGCTGGCCCACGGCTCCGGATCACTGATTTCCCAGTCCGTCACGGAACAGCTGGCCGAATCGGTCGGTGCTGAATCTGCCACGCTCGATCAGCTGCGAAGCCTGCTGAATCGGTCTTCCGAGGAATCCTCTCCCAGGAACGGAGAACTGTTTCGCCTGCCAGAGATTGCCCCCCTGCAGTCTGCGGATCCTCCCGACAGCGATGAGTCGGATGAGTTCACGATCCCGTTTCCACGCGCAGCTCAGCAGTCACAGCCGGAAGATCCGTTCCGCGTTGCCCGGACCAGAGACTCCCAGCCCGCCGGACCCGGCTCCGTCGCGAAATCGCCCGTCGCGAAATCGCCCGTCGCGGGATCAGCCGTCACGCCGTCGCCGCGAGCATTCACCGCGGCCGACATCCTGAACGCCGGTCGCAGCAGCCTGCCGGAATCGGCCAGGGCCGCGGCCGGCAGCGATGCCACGGCCATACCGGCCGAGCGACCGACGTCTCCGCCCTCCGTGACTGCTGCAGCCTCCGCAGCCGTGCGCCCTGTGCCGGCGACGCAGAAAGCTGTCGAGGCAGCCGCGGGCGCGATCTTCGGGGACACCGGGGCGCCGCTGGTGAGTTCATCGGCCGCTGCTGCTGTGAAGCCGGACCGGGAAGGCGCACCGTTCGAGGAAGTGGCGACTGATCTCGAAAGCCGCGCTCGTGCCGCCCTCAGCCGGGCCCAGTCGACCTTGTCGAAGCAGACGGATGATGCGGCTGCAGCTGCAGGTAAAGCCGCTGCTTCTGCCGCGGCGGAAGCGGCTTCCGGGGCGACCAGCAGCGCGACCCAGTTCGTCCGCGATCAGCTGCCAGCCGCCACCTCGCCACTCGGTGTCCGGGCAGGCACCGGCAGTGCCGGGAAATCCCTGAGTTCAACGAAGCCTGGCAGTGCTGCCGCAGACACCGAGTCCGGGAAGGGCGTCTCCGATTCGCTGCGTGCGCTGCGCGAAGGATTCGATCCGTTCCTGGAGTAGTGCTCTGTCCAACCAAATATTGGAGTTGTTCGATCCGCTGCTTTCGTGGAACCTCTGCGTCAACACGGAGGTTCCCATGAACAAGAAGTCCAGCGTGCGGCTCACCCTGACGGCGAACTGGCGGGCGTGAGCGTAGTGGTCGCGCAGTCACTGGTGGTGGCGCCAGCTCGCAAGCTGCCATGTCTGCCTGGCGGATGCGGACCACGAGGGAACCGTACCGCTGTGCCCCGCCGAAGTGCGCACCGGACAAGCACGACTGGTTTTTTCATCTTCCCGGTCCCGGAACAGCATCGGCCGAGATTCATTGCCGTGGTTTCGGCGAATCTGTGAAAGGCGATCAGCCAACACAGCGCGCCAGAATGGACCATGTTCGCGAAGTGCAATCAGCTCAGCCACTGCCATCGCACGAATCGACCAGTCCAGTTCCACCAAAAGTCGCTCACTGTTGCGGCACTTCAGCGTGTGTTTGTCGAGAGTCTGTTTCAGGCCGCGAAATTCGACCTCAACTCCCCA
>SYLK01000316.1 GCA_005809115.1 Planctomyces sp.
AGAACATGCAATCCCTGGGTTCTGACGGACGGTTTGAACAGCGTCTGCGGATGCTGTCGGACCTTGACCTGCTGGGAGCGGATCCCGTGTTCGCTTCGTTTGATCAGTTTGGCGCGGTGGATGGATTTCGTCAGCAGGCGATCGACTTGTTATCGGGGAGCGGAGCCGCGCGAGCCTTCGACCTGTCACGCGAAAAACCTGACGTCCGTGACCGCTATGGACTGCACCTGGCGGGACAACAGTGCCTGCTGGCCCGGCGGCTGGTGGAAGCGGGCGTGGGTGTTGTCGCCGTGAGATTTTCACCCGACGGCCGCGGCGACTATGACCGAACAATGATTGGCTGGGACGATCATGCGGTTCACGGGAATATTTTTCAGATCATGAAGCAGCGAGGTCCGCAGTTCGATCAGTCGGTCAGTGCTCTGATTGAAGATCTGGACAATCGGGGAATGCAGAATGATGTGATGGTGGTGGTGGTGGGAGAATTCGGGCGGACCCCGCGAATTCACGTGCACAAAGGGTGCCCGGGACGCGAACACTGGGGTCCGGCAGGGTGTGCCCTGGTCTACGGGGGTGGCTGCACGATGGGGCAGATCATCGGATCGACCAATGACAAAGGCGAGCATCCTCAGGACAGACCACTCGGATACCAGAGCCTGCTGGCGACGATTTACCATGCGATGGGCATCAATCCGAGCCACACCCTGATCAACGAAACCGGGCGACCGGTGCCGGTTCTGCCCGCCGGAGAACCGATTCGCGAACTGATCGGCTGACCTGTGGCTGGCATCGATCTGGGGGTGGGAGGAATGGCGATGGCGGGAAATCTGCATGCGTGGTGGGCCAGGATCATTCTCCGGTGCCTTGGCGCTGCCATCATCTCCGTGACCTGCGCGGACTCAGCCTGCCGTGCTGGCGAACCCGAATCGATCGACTCTTCCGTGGTGAAGCTGGAAGAGATGGGCGCCCGGATCTCGCGGTCGGACGGCGAGATTGTCGCGGTTGACCTGCGCTGGACGGGCGGGAGCAAGACGGTGCTGCAGCACCTGGCCCCGCTTTCCACGGTGCGTCAGGTGGACCTGCCGCCACTTGTGGATGACGGCGGCGTGGCACTGCTCAGCAATCTTTCGCAGTTGCAGGAGCTGAATCTTCGGCCTTATCGGGCTGTCACAGACAGCGGATTGTCACATCTGGCGAAGATGACGGGACTCAGAGGACTGTATCTGCCGCCACAGGCCGGCGATCAGACGCTGCGGTCGCTGAAGCATCTGAAGGAACTGGAGCGGCTTGATCTGTGCCGCTGCTGGTCAGTCACGGACCGGGGTCTGGCCGAGTTGTCTGAGCTGAAATCACTGAAGATTCTGAATCTCGAGGGTGTTCGCGGGATCTCGGACGCCGGTCTGGAGCATCTCGCCAGGCTGCCCCTGGTGGAGGAGCTGGATCTCAGCCAGACTCCGGTCACCGCAGCCGGACTGGTCCATCTGTGGGGCATGACGCAGCTGAGATCGCTCAGAGTGGCCGGGACCAGACTGGATGCGGCCGGAATTGAACTGATTGCCGCATTCAGCCAGCTGGAAACGCTGGACCTGGAAATGACGAATCCGGCGGAGTATTCGCTGGAACCACTGGCCAGACTCAGCAGTCTGAGAAACCTGACGCTGCCGGCCGGTGTGAAAGGCACAGGGCTGGCTCCGCTGGGCCAGCTGACGCAGCTGGAAACTCTCACATTGTGTGACGCTGCCGTCCGAAATGATGACCTGCAACACCTGACTCCGCTGCAGTCCCTGAAGCGACTGCAGCTGAATGGCGATCCGATCACGGATGACGGGCTCAGACATCTGAGCGGGCTGATTCTGCTGGAAGAACTGAATCTGACCGGGACCGCTGTAACGAACGAGGGGCTGAACCACCTGAAGCCGCTGACGCGTCTCAGCCGAATTTCCATGAACGGAACCAGGATCACTCTCGCCGGGGTTGTCGGGTTGTTTGTCGAGCACCAGGGACGATCTCTGATCGACGCCCTGCGGGCACTCGGGCTGGCGACGCTTGATGCGGCTGGCGAAGTCGTGTCGATCAATGTGGCAGGCGCAGAGTTTGGTGACGAACAGATCAAGTATCTCATGGAAACTCCTTCGGTCCGCGAACTCCACCTGGCTGGGACAATGGTCACAGACGTGGGAATGGCACACGTTGCAAAGCTGAAGAACCTCGAACGGCTGTATCTTGCGAAATGTCCCATCAGCGACGCGGGCCTTGCGCACGTGAAGTCTCTGCCGCAGCTGCAGGTGCTGAACATCTACGGCACGAAAGTCACGACTGCCGGTCTCACGCACCTGTCCGGTCTGGAGAACCTGAGATTTCTCCTGATTACTGACCTGAAACTCAAGCCGGCCGCCGTCGATCAGCTGAAATCCCAGCTCACAAAGCTGACCGTCACCGACTATACCCCGGAGTAGTCGGCGTTTCCGAATTTCAGTGATCTGCAAAACCGATCCCGGGCATGAGATGATGCGAACCATGATTGACCGTGCCCGGCTGCGATGGCTTCTGACCGCCGTCTGTTCCGTGATGGTGGCCGGATTGATTGGCACCGTCGTGAGCGCTGGTGAGCGGACGTCACGGCGAGCGCCGGTGTATGTCGCTTCCTACAGTGCGGACAAGGGGGCCGGAATCTTCGTCGCCGAATTCAGCGAGGAGGACGGCACATTCAGTGACTGGCAGTCCACCGGTGGCGTGCAGAGCCCGGCTTCCATCGCGATCCATCCGGATGGAAGCCACTTGTATGCAACGATCACAACACCCGACCC
>SYLK01000317.1 GCA_005809115.1 Planctomyces sp.
GGCCGTGGCCGAATTCGTGGATGATCTTGGCCAGTGCCATTGTGATCCACAGATAGATCAGGTTGGGCCAGCCGAAAAAGCTCTGAAATTCCGGCAGCCGGCCGCGGAACTGGTCGAGATTCGCTCCCAGCAGCAGCCATGCGGATGTCACAAAAATGACGCACACCGCGACCGCGAACGGGTGGAACAGCCAGCTGACGAACGGATGCATGACCTTGATCGTTCGTTCCGGGTCCCAGCCCGGAAGACGCAGGTACAGCAGGCTCATCAGAGTCTGCTTGATTTTTTCGCGGCGGGACTTGCTCCGTTCCCGCCCCACGGCGGCCCCCTGACCGGGGCGGTCGCTGATCACCAGCCCTTTCTTGTGCAGATCCGTGATCAGCTGCTGAATATCGCTGAGCGTGACCTGCAGTGTGGGAAATTCCCGCTTCAGGTCTTCCCGCACCTGCTCCAGACTCCGTTTGCCGTCCAGCAGTTCCAGAATGCGATACTGTTCCATCTGCAGTCGATGGTACTTCAGGGCCACCGGATCCTTGATGACCTGGTAACCAACTCCCAGGTAGTCGATCCGTGCGATCTTCAGATCAGCGCGTTTTCGCAGCGGAATGGGACGTTCGTTGGACGCCAGCATATTGGTCGACGACATGTTCACTCCGATTGACGCTGAATTCCGAACCTATTTGCGGAGAATCGATGCCGTAACCCCCACCCCCTCCTGCAGCAGGTACCGGCCCTCGGCGTCCTTGCGATTCGGAATATTCACGAAAATTTCCAGCTCCCGGCTCACAGTCAGGCGCGGGGCGACAAAGGTGACGATGCCCGTGAAGCGTTCGCCCTGACGTCGACTGCCCGGTTCCGGTTCGGGAGTCACTCCGGACGGTGAGCGAGGTGTCGCCGCCGGTTCCGCTTTCTGCGGATTGGGATTTCGCTCTGTCCCGCGCGCCGTCCTGCCGAGTCCCGGTGCATTGTCGAGGATTCCTCCTTTGCCGGCCTGCGCGGAATCCGAAGTCTCCTCAGCCATCAGACGACGCTCACTCCGTTCCTGTGTGATGATCAGCTCGACCTCGTCCCCCACGAGAATCTGATCACGGTAACTGTAATCCACGTCCAGAATCGCTCGCAGCGTCGACAAGTCGGTGATCGTCAGAATCGGATCACCCTGACGCACCGCCTGCCCCGGCCAGCGGGCCACCTCAGTCACGACACCATCCACGGGCGCTGCGATGCTGAACTGTGCCAGTTCCGTTCTTTTGGTCGCAGCGGACAGCTCCAGAATGACCTTGTCCTCGGTGGATTTCTGCAGCTGCGCTTCCGCCTTTTTGACCTCCAGTTCCGACTGCCTGATCTCACTCGGCGTAAACACTGGAACTCCCACAACCTTACTGTTCTGTTCGTTCTGGACCGAGAGGTCGATCCGCGCCTTCTCCAGTGCCACCCTGGCGAATTCAATCTCCACGTTCGACTCTGCCTTGCGTGTCGCTTCCAGGTACTGCGCCTGAATGACGTCATCCTTAAGCCGAATTATTGTATCGCCCTTGCTGACCATCTGGCCTTCTTCGGTGGGGTTGACATAGACGAGAATTCCGGGGATTTCCGAGGACAACGGGATTTCCCGGAGGATCCGGATGTCGGCCTTATTTACGGGAATTCGCCCTTTCGCCTGCGCATTCGCAAGCGGGCATCCTGCCATCAGGACAACGACTGCGGCTGTCACCCGGACCTGCCAGACTGACTTTTTCATCATTGCTCATTCCTGTCTGCGACCTGAACACACGGCTCCCCGAAAGACATTCACGGGGTGTATCATACACGGTTCGGCTGACTCTTCGAACAGCGATTCCGGGGAAACTGGTGCGGGAAGGCGTGAACGCAGTCAGTCACGTGACCGGGGGTCCCCCGCCCGGGAGTGCCCCGCGCCGCGAAATTCCCCGGGGATTTTTCGGGCACCTGCAGACCACGGCAGGTCGCGGAAGCGAAAATACGCGACTGACCGACCAGGCGGAAAAAATACCGAAGAAATGGCAGCGCCGCTGCGGCCAATTTCGTCCTTCTGAGGGGTATGCTTATCTGCAGGGCTTGTTTAACATGCCGGCATCTCCCTGGGGACGACAGGCAATCCTCAGGTCATCATCAGACGCTGCAGGGAATTCGTCCGTATGATCGTTACCAACACAGAGACGGTGGCAGGCTACGAGATTGTCGAGCTGAAAGGGATGGTGCAGGGCAACACGGTTCGGGCGAAGCACGCCGGCCGCGACATCGCCGCCAGTCTGAAGAATCTGGTGGGCGGTGAACTGAAGGGCTATACGGAGTTGCTGACAGAATCGCGGCGGGAGGCGATGCAGCGAATGCTGGCACAGGCTCAGCAGCTCGGCGCGAATGCTGTCGTCAACGTGCGATTCACAACCAGTGCCGTGACCTCCGGAGCCGCTGAACTGTACGCCTACGGAACCGCGGTCATTGTGAGGCCCGTGCAGTAGGCGGCCCGTGCAGCGCGTGGCAAGTCTGGCAGCGGATCTCAGATGGCGGGCGACGGTCGGATTTTCTTACTGAAGGGGCGAACAAGGGGTGCACCTGTGGACGAACTAATCTTCGACCTGTTATTTTTTCTGGTGCCGCTGATCGTATGTGGTTTGATCATCGGCAGAACCGTAGAGCGGCGTCATCTGGCGGGACTCACGGAACGCGAGGCGGCGAACAGTCACATTCTGATCACGCAGCTGAAGAGTTTTCCGATGGTCGCAGCGCTGGGTCCCGATCCGGCCCTGGTCGTAGCCGAGGTCGTCATCGCGAGTGATTATCTGAAGACATTTCTGGCGTCGTGGCGCAAGATTTTTGGCGGAGAAGTGAAGTCCTTCAGCCGGCTGCAGACGCGCGCGAAGCGTGAGGCCGTTCTGCGGCTGATCGAACAGGCGAAGGCCGGGGGTTTCAACGCCATCTGCAATGTGCGTCTGGATACCGTGGATATCGGTGGTGCCACATCGTCCGGAAAATTTCCGATGGCCACGATCCTGGCCAGCGGCACTGCCTATTGCGTGGGGCCGTCGCTGTGACTCGGCCGGATGCCGGAGCCCCGGGAGACGATTCACCGTTCCGGCCGCCACGGCAGCCGCCTCAGACGACGGCGGGATCCACGGATCCATCCGTCTGTGCTGAGCCGTGGATGCAGATGGTCCTGCATCCGGCTGACACAACTGATTCGAACGGCCCGATCTGGACGCTGCCCGGGACTCCGCCGGAGCCGGAGCATTCGGTGTGGGATGAACCGGGCCTCTCACCTGAACTTTCCGGTACGGTCCCGGATTCGGCGGTGACGTGGCACAGACACTTTCTGGCAATGTCCGCCGCAACCTCCACGCGCATGACCTGGCTGGTGACCATCTGTGTGGCGCTCGTTGCCGGTCCACTGGCAGTTCCGGGGGCAATGATGCAGAGCGTCGGGGGAAGTGGCCTGTTACTTCTGGTGCTGATCGGACCGACGGCGGAAGAAGTCCTGAAGGTGGCACTGCCGGCGTGGATTGTCGAGCGACGCCCGTGGCTCTATCGCTCGCCGGCGCAGATCCTGCTGTGTGCCGTGGCCGCCGGCGTGGCTTTTGGCGTCGTGGAAAACCTGATCTACCTGAACGTGTACATCGACAAACCGACTCCGCAGATCGTGTGGTGGCGATGGACCGTGTGCCTGCTGCTGCATGCATCTTGCTCGCTGATTGCGGGCTGGGGCGTTGTGCGGACATGGCGTGAATTTCAGGCGCGGCAGTCGTTGCCGCAGATTGCCCTGGCGGCTCCCGCGCTGACGACAGCGATCGTCGTCCACGGACTCTACAATGCCACTGCCCTGATCCTGGAGACGACACACGCAATCTTCTGATCAGTGGTGCTGCGAGGAATCGACATTCAGAAGATTGTGTCGCGAGGTCCTAACGGGATTGCGCATGGCTGCCGGCAGCGTTGCCGGATGCCGCGTTGCCGGATCCCGCGCCCCCGGAGCGCGTCCGATGTGCTGCTGGCTGGGGCCTCTCCGGAGGATCAAACTGCTCGGTCACGATGGCCTGAAATCCCGGGAGTTCGGCAACATCGTCGCCAGCAGCGAACTGCGGCGGTGCTGCCGCATCCATGTGAACAGCCGTCAGATTTCCAAACAGTCGCGGCAGGTCGCGGCCCCTCTGACCAGGAACGAAACAACCGGCCACAAAGCGATCATCAACCCGACGGCACCACTCGATGCGCCCCGTGAGAACACTCTGGCCCCGATATCCTGAGGAACCAAACAGCGAGAACTCACTGCCCGGCGTCACGGAACGCTGACCTTCGATTCGCATGCCATTGATTGAATAACAGGTGATGCTGACCGGATCCAGCTGTCCATCCTGATCCCACAGCACCCAGGCCTTCCAGTCGCATTCGTATCGCAGCTGACTTCGCACATCATCCCACGTCTGCACTGACAGTCGACCATGCAGCGGCTGCGTCAGGAAGGCTCCAATCTGCCAGCCGCGATGAGTGGCGCGGCAGTAATGCACCACAGCCCGAGTGCAGGCGATGGAGGTGACCAGATCATGGTAGATGGCGAGATTGAGCAGCGTTCCGTAGCGCAGCGGTCGATCGGCCAGAATCAGCAGGTCAAGTCGTGAAACGTCTGTCAGCTCCGCCGGAATCGGCGTTCCGCACTCGAGACAAACCGAGACTGAAGTCCGAACGCTCCGCGCGCAGGCCGCCTCCATGTCATGTGCTGTGACTTGTCCGCGTGCCGCATCGTTCATGTGGAGCCCAGTCAGAGTCTGGTCAGTGCGGTGCGGTTATCGAACTCCGTGACGACGATTTTACTGAAAATGCAGAATGGCGGGGCACGGCAGGGCAACTTCCGGGAAGTCTGCTGATTCTGTGGATTCTGACGGATGCTCTGGCGTCCAGTCCCCCCTGTGGTTTCGTGCCACGCTGCTGGCCGGAGTCCCGTCGTGGAGGTCAACCCGAGGTATCTCGGACAATGCGCTGCGAACTTACCGGGATGTGCCACGGCTCCTGACCGGTTCCGCACCATGTCGCACATCGGCCGCAGTGCACTGTGCGAGATTGCACATCTTGAAATGCGTCAGCGCACCGGTTTGCTGAACCCAGGAAACCGGAACCTGAAAATCGGACCAGATCGTGGCCGCCGCACGGAGTCCCGAATCACTCGGAAAATCAGGGAAATATGCCACTGCGGAGTTATCCAAAGGTCAGACGGCAAGGCGGAGTCGGCGGTCTGTGACTGGAGAAATCGCACAGTGAAAAGTGTGCAGTCCGAGTTTGGCACAGGCGGTGCTTTAACCGGCAGCAACGGCGTCTCGGGGACGCGAAACACAGAATGGCAGCATGGATCGTTTCGTATGCGTTCGAATTCAGGAATTCCAGGATATCTGGCGATTGTCGTCGGGTTGGCGCTGGTATCAGGATGTGAGCGCGGCGAGCCGCTGCAGTGGGAATCGAGCCGACTGGTGCGTGAACTTCCGCCGCAGGCTCAGCCCGGTGTTCAGGCCGCGGTGAATACGCATGCCGGCACGGCTGCGAAGCCGAAACTGGTGAGTCAGTCAGAGCAGAAATTTGACTTCCTGATTCATCTGCTCGAGGGCCAGGCAGTTTACCAGAAGCGGTGTGTTCAGTGTCACGGGGTCTCGGGGGACGGGAACGGGCCTGTGGCAGCGCATCTGTATCCTCGCCCTCGCGACTACACGCGGGGGATCTTTAAATTCACATCGACGCCCTATGGAGGCAAGCCGCGGCGCGAAGACCTGCTGGCGACTCTGCGACGGGGCATCACGGGGACATCGATGCCATCGTTTAGTCTGCTGTCCCGCAGGGATCTGGAGGCCGTGGTGGATTATGTCGTGGTTCTGTCGCAGCGGGGCGAGCTGGAATACCAGCTGGCGGCGGAGGTGCAGGCGGCTGAGGAGCTGGATCAGGAGATTTTGCCTGAGTTCGTGAGCGATGTTGCCCGCCGATGGAACGAGGCAGATTCCACACTCACGCATCCGTTGTCTCCGCAGCCGGCCGAACTGACGGCAGATCACGTGGCACTGGGTCGCACCGCATTCCTGACAAAGGGGTGCAGCAAGTGTCATGGCGATGATGGTCGTGGCCAGACGAAGGACAATATCGGAAAAGATTCCTGGGGCTATCCGACACGGGCAGCGGACCTGACGTCCGGGATGCTGCATGGCGGACAGGATCCGATCGATATTTATCGCCGGATCCTGAACGGGATCAACGGCA
>SYLK01000318.1 GCA_005809115.1 Planctomyces sp.
GTCTGAAAATCAAGCTGAGCAATACCGGCTGGGATGTCGTGGCTGAGGATTTTCGTTGTCCAGCGGCGCGGACATCGTCCCGGCCGATGCTCGGAGTGCTCTCACTCACGTTCATGTCAGGCAGCGGATCGCAGGCGCTGGCCTCGGGCTGGGCAACCGATGCGGGACATTCCGTTGTCGCGCTGGAATATTTACCAGGGGACAGGCTCCGGGTGTTTGATCCTTCGCCAGAGTTCGGTCTGGAAGCGTGGGACCAGGCGTTTCTCGGCGGAATTCGCAGCGGCGTCCTGCTGCGACTGGTTCCCCGCGGCAGTGCGCTCATGCCGGCAGTCGATCTGCAGCAAGTCATCAATCACGCGCTCGACCAGTCATATGCTCGGTCGGGCCGCTTCTGAGCCCGCCTGGTTTCAATTCAGGCTGATCGATGCACCGCGAACTGAGCGATCGACTGCAGCAGTTCGGTTTCGCCGCACACCGGCAGGCGACTCAGGTTACCGACCGCACGACGAATCAGCTCGTCCGCCGTACACTGAGCGGAATTCAATCCCCTGACGAGACACGGATCCAGCGCCAGCGGCTCATGAGCGGCAGTCCGGTCCGATGACAGCAGTTCCGACAGGCGCTGACGCTCATGCGGTGTCGCCAGTCGCAGTGCCCGAATCAGGGGGAGTGTCAGTCGGCCGTTGTGAACGTCATTTGCTGCGTCTTTGCCCGTGGCCTCCCGACGTTCCGTCAGATCAATCAGATCGTCCGCGATCTGAAAGGCCAGGCCCAGGCGGAAGCCAAACTGACGCAGTTGCTTCTGCTGCGCCGCGGGAGCACCTGATGCGCGAGCCCCCAGCAGGCAGCTCACGGCGAACAGCTGCCCCGTCTTGCCTGCGATGACACGAAAATAATCGCGTTCGGAAACGGAACGATCCAGACGGGAGGCAATCTGGTTCAGTTCCCCTTCACAGGTCCGATCGGTTGCGCGACCAATCAGCCGGCAGGCCTCGGCGTCGCCTGTGGTGGCGGCCAGGTGGTAAGCTCGCGAAAACAGATAATCACCCAGCAGGATACTTGTTTCCGTGTTCCAGCGGCGATGGACCGTCGACACATGCCGCCTCAGGTCTGCGTCATCAATCACATCATCATGCACCAGTGTCGCCGTGTGAATCATCTCGACCACGGCTGCCAGCCGGTACACGGACTGCCGCCTCTCAGGAGGAATGCCGAAGATTCTGGCACACAGCAGCAGCAGGACCGGTCGGATTCGCTTGCCCTGGTATCGTGCCACGTGGTCACAGAGATCCCGCACGAATTCATTCGGATTCCGGAACTGCTGCTCCAGCACGTCATTCACGACAGACAGTTCGGATCCGATCAGCTGCTGAATCTGCAGCTGCAGGTCGTCTTTGCTGAGTACGGGCAGTGGCATGACGGTCGTCTGTCAAAAATACCGAAGTCGCTGGCTCCCGGGGAGCAGGAATGTTCCCGTCAGCGGCCCGATTCGGCAAGTGTATCGGTCTCTCTCAAAAAGTGACCTGACCGGCCGCCGGACTTTTCCAGCAGCCGAATGCTCGTGATTTCCATTCTGCGGTCGATCGCTTTGCACATATCATAAATGGTCAGTGCCGCCGCCGCCACGGCTGTCAGGGCTTCCATTTCGACACCGGTTTTCCCTTCGCAGCTGACCGTGGCCTCAATCTGAACACGATCCGTATCCGGAAACCGGAACGACACTTCAGCCTGCTCCAGTGGCAGCAAATGGCACAGCGGTATCAGTTCGGCCGTTCGTTTGGTCGCCATGATCCCTGACAGACGTGCCACCTCCAGCACATCGCCCTTCCGGACCTCCCGACTCCTGATGATCCGCAGTGTCTCCGGTAACATTAACACTGTGGCTTCGGCACGCGCCATCCGGTACGTTACCGCCTTGCCACTGACGCTGACCATGCGACTGGCACCGTCAGCATCAAAATGCGTCAGTTCACCCATGATTCCGATTCCCGGTCGAGGCTGTGAGTTCTCCCGTGATCCGATTGTCTGAGGACCGCCGAAATCCTGGCACCAGGTCCGTGACATCCGGCCGGCAGCAGTCTGCGATATCCTGTTCCAGACCCAGCTGAGCCAGATTCCGACCTCCGCGAGTATTTCGCACCGCCAGCTGCAGTGCCATGAGCGACGCGCCGTCCGGAATCGCTGAACTTCCGGACGTCACCTGCTGAGTCCAGAAACTGACGGCGATCCGCGAGGCATCGTCAGGTTCCCATGCTTGCTGCGCCTGAT
Source organism: Planctomyces sp. (assembly GCA_005809115.1). Lineage (GTDB taxonomy): Bacteria > Planctomycetota > Planctomycetia > Planctomycetales > Planctomycetaceae > F1-80-MAGs062. The sequence continues at coordinate 2,269 of SYLK01000318.1, forward strand.
CAGGCTCCCCAGCCCCGAAATCAAGATCCACCCGGCCGGGGCCGGTGCGCAGCAGCCGATCCGCCACCGCTCCGGCGAACAGGACATCCTCACCGGTAATGCCGCCGTCCGTGCCGGCGCAGACGAGATGAACTGGCAGCGCCTGCTCCACCAGGAACCTCACAACGGCAGAAATATTGAGAAACGCTCCGACGATCACATGCCGTGCGCTCCGGCAGTGCAGCAACGCACGGGTTCCGTTCGTCGTGGTGA
>SYLK01000319.1 GCA_005809115.1 Planctomyces sp.
CAGCCGGATGCCAGGCAACAGAGATGGAATTCAGCAGACTTGATGCCGGTTCTTCAGCAAGATCCCGGGGCAGGTCTTCTGCCGAATAGCCGGGAATCAGAACGCTGATTTCGTCGAAGATGGCTGAAGGAGGCATGAGGCGGCCAGGGAGCACGGGGACAGGGAATTCGGGAAAGATTCAGGCCGATGGCGGTGGCCAGGCGGCATGGCGGTGCATGGACTTCAGACCGCGCGGTGTTTCGGGTGTGGACGACGACAACCAGAATTTCAGGTTTTCCGGAACATCGCGAGAGGCGGGGGCGTCAAAGGTTGCGTCGCCATTTCCGCATCTCACGTGAATTGTGTCCGATTGCAGCGATTATTGCGATGATGACGGATCATCACGAGGTGTTGGTTCCATGACGGTTGAATCTGCGGAATTATAGTCAGGCAGAATCGTTACCGAAACGATCGGCAGAGGTGACTTCGAGGTTGCCGAGAATGCAATCAGTTGTCAGCATTCGACAAAAATCATTGACCAGACGGCAAAACTGCTGTTAATCTTGGCTGATCGTGGTGTACGGATTTTCCGCGACGCGGTTGAACAGCCGTGATTCGATCTGATGAAGCGTTGTGAGTTGCTCACAAAATCCAGCAAAAAACCACAGAATCTCTGAACAGACCCCTGAAGAGGCGATGACATGGCTGAGGTGAAGAGTGCTTGGGGGATTGATATTGGGCAGGCCGGGCTGAAGGCAATTCGCCTGCGGGGGACACAGGACGCCCGCAAGGTGGTGGCGACCGCGTTTGATTACGTTCCGCACGCCAAGATCCTGAGCCAGCCGGATGCGATTCCGGAAGAGCTTATTCGGCAGGCGATGGCGACGTTTCTGGAGCGGAACCGTGTCGAAGGCGATCTGATAGCGATCGGGGTGCCGGGGCAGAGTTCTCTGGCGAAGTTCATCAAGTTGCCGCCGGTGGAGGCGTCAAAAGTTGCAGAGATTGTGCGGTATGAAGCGCGGCAGCAGATTCCGTTCGATCTGAACGAGGTGATCTGGGATTATCAGCCGCTCGGTGGCGGTGCGGAAGAGAGCGGCTTCATGCTGGAGGCTGAAGTTGGTCTGTTCGCCATGAAGCGTGACCTGATTTACGAGGCGCTGCGGCCATTTACGAGTAATCGGCTGGAAGTTGAGCTGGTGCAGATTGCGCCGCTGGCCCTGTACAATTACCTGTCATACGACGTCCTGGGATTCCGCAGTACGGCGGACAGCCCCGAGCCGGCAGCATCTGAAGAGTATCATGTGATGCTCGATATGGGAGCGGACAACACGACGCTGCTGGTGTCGAATGGTCGGAGCATCTGGATCCGCAATGTGCCGATCGGCGGCAACCATTTCACCCGGGCTCTGACCCGGGAGATGAAGCTGACGTTTGCCAAGGCCGAAATTCTCAAGCTGAATGCCACGAAATCGCCGGACCCCAAGGCCGTGTTTCAGGCGATGCGGCCGGTATTCAACGATTATGTTTCGGAGATCCAGCGCTCGATCGGGTATTTCGGCAGCGTCAATCGCGGTGCGAAAATCCGGCGCATTATTGGCGTCGGGAATGGGTTTCGGCTTGCCGGGCTGCAGAAGTTCCTGCAGCAGAACCTGCAGTACGAGGTATCTCGGCTGGAAAGTCTGGAGGGCGTGTCCGGCGACGCGGTGCTCACGGACCCGGTGTTTCTGGACAATATCATGACGTTTGCCGTGCCGTATGGACTGGCGCTGCAGGCGATCGGTCAGACTCGCATCCGCACGAATCTGTTGCCGCCGGAAATCACGCTGTCCCGGACAATTCGCAGCAAGAAGCCCTGGGCCGTGGCGGCCGCCGCCGGGCTGATGCTGGCTCTGGGAGCTGGCACGATCGGCAGTGCCAATGTGCTGCGTTCGCTGAGTCCTGCGACCTGGGATGACGCGCAGAAGAAGGTTGACGAGACGGCCGGCAAGATTGCTTCAAACACCTCCGGATACACCGCGGAAGAGGGTGCTCACACGAAGAACCTGGCCGATATCGCGCAGCTGGTGGCACCGCTGGAAAAGCGGGCCTTGTGGCTGGAGCTGCTGAAGGCCGTCAACGAGTGCCTGCCGCGTGACGAAGGTGATGCGCTCGACCAGGCGAATATCAGTCTGCAGAAGAAGATTCGCATTGAATCGCTGAGCACGAAGAAGGTGGAGGATCTGAAGACGTGGCACACCGCCGTGGCAGATTCGGACAAGCTGAAAGAGGATTTTCTGGGAACGGACGCTGAAAAGCCCCCCGAAGGACTCGGCTATGTGGTGACGCTGCGAGGATTTCATTTCTACAACAGCGAAGAGGTCGATTTTGAGGAACGGGGACGGGAATTCACTCGCAATACTCTGGTCCGCAGCCTGCGGGAGTGGACGGTCAACCGTAACGGTGTCGAGACGCCGGTCGGCAAGATCGGGATTTCACATCCGATCGTTGTGAACAGTATCCCGGTACAGTTCCGATTTGACCCGAATGCGCGCCTCGGCCCGACCTCGCTGAGGAGCGGTGCTGGCTTCCCGGGGGGGATGGGGATGGGGATGG
>SYLK01000320.1 GCA_005809115.1 Planctomyces sp.
AGTCTGATCCGACGAGCCGGCCTGCCGAGGTCCTCAGCAACATTCCTCCGGGAGCCCGTCCGGAGCTGCTCAGAGTCAGCCTGGCTCTGAACTGGACGGCTGAGGCAGAGCACGGAGGTTTCATCGCGGCCAGAACTCATGGTCTGTTCCGGAATGCCGGGCTCGACGTGGAAATTATCCCCGGCGGCACCAGCGCGCCCCAGACGGTCATCGCCGAGCTGGCGGCTGAGCGGATTCAGTTCGCCATTTCCGACGCAGACAATGTGATTCGCGCACGGGCGGCCGGAGTTCCCGTTGTGGCGCTGATGGCTCCGCTGCAGAATTCGCCACGCTGCATCATCGTGCATGAATCCTCCGGAATCACGTCGCTGGAACAGCTGGCCGATCTGGAACTGGCGATCAGTGAGGCGCGACCGTTCGCGCGCTGGATGAAAAAGAAGCTGCCGCTCACGAATGTCACGATGGTCCCGTACGCGGGCTCCGTCGGCGAGTTTCTGGCGAAGCCGGCTTTTGCCCAGCAGGGCTACGTTTTCAGCGAACCCTTCGTGGCACGCGAAAAAGGCGGCGATCCACACGTCCTGATGGTGTCGGACACGGGTTTCAATCCCTATGCGAGCTGCCTGATCACGACGGAAAAAATCATTGCCGAACAGCCGGAACTCGTGCAGGCGATGGTCACGGCCTCGGTCCATGGCTGGGATCAGTATCTGGTGGATTCCACACCGACGAACGCTGACATCAATGCCGAGAACAGCGACATGAGTCTTGCCGTACTGAAATTTGGTGCCACACAGATGGTGCCGCTGTGCCTGACTGAGCCCGGCGTTCCCGCCTGTGGCATGACCAGCGCACGCTGGACCACGCTGGTCCGGCAGATTGAGGAGATTGAAGAGATTCCTCCGGGCAGCCTGAACCCGGACGAGTGCTTCACCACCAAATTTCTGGATGCCGTTCTCGCTGCAGCGCCAAAGTGACGAAGCTCAGACGATCTGCAGGGTTTTTGCGACCGGGAGGACAGCCAGTCATTTTTTTTCCAGATCGGCGGCGCCACACGCCGAGTTTCCTGGTTAGAATCAGAGCGGATCGAGTTTCCCTGAACCACGAATTGAATCCAGTGACCGGTTCACGGATCCGGTCCCTTTACCGGGATGACACCACCATGACTTTGCGATTCATCGCTCTGGCCGTTGTCGTAACTGCAGTTCTGTGCAGCGTGCCTGATGTGTCTGTCGGGCAGCAGGTTTCGATCGGCGGAGGGTCCGGACGAACAACCGGAAGCAGCTCCACGACGTCGACGGGCAGCTCCAGTTCCACGGGAAGTCGATCGACGACCGGCAGTTCGACCACCAGCAATTCGACGACCAGCAGTGTTACGTCGAATACATCCAGCAGAACTTCCGCGGCAGGGACGTCCGCGGCTGGAACGTCCGCAACGGCAAACGACGCGAACGGCGTCGCCACGAACGTTCAGAACAACGCAGCACAGAATTTCATCGGAGGAAACGCGCTGGACAGCTTCGTCGGAGGTGGACTGGAATCCGGTGCGAACACAAACCGCAACCGTCAGTTCCGGGCGGTGACCGAAACTGGGACAGATGGACTGTCGCAGAGACAGCAGCAACAGCAGCAGGGCCCAGCCCGATCCCGCACGGTGTCGCTGCGCGTCGGTTTTCCGGTGGTATCGATCATGGCTGCGGCATCGCAGCTTTCCGCCGAGAACGCGGTGTCGCTGGAATCCTTCGTGTCAGTCCGCCCGGAATTCAGCACGGTCAGCGCGAGCATCTCTGCCGACGGTCGAGCGACTCTGGTCGGCACCACAGCAACGTCTGATTCACGTCGGCTGGCGGCGAATCTCATCCGCCTGCAGCCTGGTGTGCGACGTGTCGACAACCAGATCGTCGTGACGGGAAACTGAGCCGAGATGTCTGATACTCAGCTTTCGCCGCGAGAAGTGCTGGCACTTTGTCGCCAGCGCGAGATCCGCGCGATCGATCTTCGATTCACTGATTTCTGTGGTGCCCAGCGGCATTTTACGATTCCTGCAGACCGGCTGGCCGAAGACAGCTTCGAGTTTGGATTTGCCTTTGACGGTTCGTCGATGCGGGGGTGGCAGTCGATTCATGAGAGCGACATGCTGGTGGTTCCGGAGTCGCTCACGTGTTTCGTCGACCCGTTCATGAAATCGACGGTGGCCATGGTGTGTCACGTCCGGGACCCGGCGACTCATCAGGCCTATCCCCGCGATCCGCGGAACATTGCCCGCAAGGCCGAGAATTACATGCTGTCGACCGGGATCGCGGATCGCGCCAGTTTCGGCGCGGAGTGCGAGTTCTTCGTGTTCGACAATGTGCGGTTCGATCAGCGGGAACATGAAGCGTATTACCACGTTGACAGTCTCGATGGGCAGTGGAATCGAGGTGGCGCAAGAAATCCGGCCAACGGATACGGTGTCCGCTTTCGCGAAGGCTATCTGGCCATGCCTCCGCAGGATTCACTGCAGAATCTGCGGACCGAAATCATGCTGGCGCTGGAAGACGGCCGGATTCGGACTGACGGCCAGCATCGGGAAGTGGCCGCAGGCGGTCAGTGCGGCATTGACCTGCGGGCAGAGCCTCTGCTGCGGGCATCAGACCACCTGATTCGGCTCAAGTACGTTGTTCGCAGCGTTGCCGCGTCCTGTGGCCGAACGGCCACA
>SYLK01000321.1 GCA_005809115.1 Planctomyces sp.
CGAAAGCGTCCTCAAGGCAGAAGAAGAGGAGCTGAAACAGGAGCAGCAGGAGGAAGAGGAAGTCATCCGAAAGGGCGCGAATGCTGCTGCCGGTGACGATATCTTTCCGAAACAGTTCTACAACAGCGAGCTGCTGAATATCGCCGTTGATTATCTGGAAATGACACCCGCACAACAGACGGTCAGGTCCTGAGCCCCGACCGAACTCGGAAGTTCCATGAAAATCGTCCGGATCGAGACCATTCCGGTCTCCGTGCCCCTGAAAAAAGGGATGACAGCCAAAACGGCCCATGGGGAACTCGTCAGTTCTCCTTATGTCATACTCCGTGTTCACACGGATCAGGGCCTGATCGGGCTGGGTGAGGCGACCCTGGCGGCGCTGTGGTCGGGCGAATCGCAGGCAGCGGCCGTGGCGGTCATTCGCGACTATCTGGCACCGGCGCTGGTCGGACGGGATCCTCGCGACATCACGCGAATTCGGCACGTCATGGATACCACGATTAAGCTGAATCCGTTCACCAAGGCTGCGGTGGAGATGGCGCTGTGGGATATCGCCGGGAAGGCGGTTGGTCTGCCGGTGTGGCGGCTGCTGGGAGGGAAGGTGCGGGAGAAGGTCCGCATCAAGCTGGTTGTCTGGGCGCGTGACGTGGCGGGATCCCGGTCAATGGCCGAGGAACACCTGGCTCGCGGGGTGACCTGCATCAAGGTCAAGACAGGACTTGATCCGGCCGCTGATATTGCCCGCGTGCGGGCCGTTCGTGAAGTCTGTGGTCCCGATGTTCCGATGACCATTGACGCCAACTGCGGCTGGACCATTCAGCAGGCGGGAACTTGTCTGCGTGCGCTGGCAGACGCGAATCTGCTTCTGGCCGAACAGCCCATTCCTCCCGGAGATCCGCAGGGAATGGCCGAACTGCGCCGAGCCACGCAGACGCCGATTATGGCGGATGAAAGTATCTTTACTCTGCAGGATGCGTGGCTGCTGACAACACATCGGGCCGTCGATCTGCTCAGCGTATACCCGGGCAAGCACGGAGGAATCGCGGCCACGGCCGAGATCGTGGCGGTGGCTCGGGCGGCCGGGATTCGGTGCACCATCGGCAGCAATCTGGAACTGGGAATCGGTACGGCGGCCATGCTGCATGTGGCGGCAGCGTTCCCCGAAATCGACACCGATGCGTTCCCGGCCGATACGATCGGGCCGTTTTATCACGAAGCCGACCTGCTGACGCGTCCTCTGGATCTCGGACCACCCGCGGCCCTCGTTCCCGACGGGCCCGGGCTGGGTGTCGAGCTGGATGAATCCCAGCTGAAGCGGTGGCGCGTGGACTGATTCGTGCGCCCTGGCCACGGACTGAAACCTGGTCGGTGGTCGAAGCACGCGGTTCCGATCCGTCGGCGACTCTGAAACACCGCGATCCGGCGGCGGCCGGGACTTCAGGCCGATCCGTTCTGGTGCAGGCTGAATTGGCCCGGTGTGCGAGCAGCATCGTGTGGGTTCAGGCGAAACCGCTGGCAGCCGGTGCGGCCGCCAGAGCTGCGGTGCGGCGGCCAGAGTTGCGGGTGTGGCGGTCTGGACGTAACGTACCGGGGGCGGTCGACAGTGCGGTGGCATCGTGCGGCCATCAGATCGTCGCGTTATCAGCCTCCCGGAGAATTTCCATGCCACACCAGTGGATGTCACAGGCGGCGCGACCGGCCGCGGTCACCTTGTTTGTGGCAGCGGTATTACTGCTGGCCGTTGGCATATCGTCACCAGCCACATCTGCGGGCGATGCGGTGCCGGATCCATTCGACGGAATGGCGGAGGTGTGGCGCACCCAGACTCTGAAGCTGCTGCAGGAATTCTGTCTGGACTGTCATTCGACGGCCAGACAGGAAGGAGAGCTGGATCTGGAACGATTTGCGACATGTGCTGACGTGCGCGCGGGGACGAAGGCATGGCTGCGGGTCGTGGAGATGCTTGACAACAGCGAGATGCCTCCGCTGGAAGCGCGACAGCCGTCCGTCGGTCAGCGGCAGCAGTTGCGGGACTGGGTTGAGCGATATCTCGACACCGAAGCGCTGGCCCGGGCGGGTGATCCCGGTCCGGTTGTTCTGCGGCGACTCAACAATGCCGAATTCACGCACACGGTCCGCGATCTGACGGGTGTGGATCTCGATCCGGCGCGTGAGTTTCCGACGGACAGTGCCGCGGGTGAGGGCTTCACGAATGCCGGGGCAGCGCTGTCGATGTCGCCCGCGCTGCTGACGAAGTATCTCGATGCAGGACAGGAGATCGCCCGGCATGCCGTCCTGCTGCCGGAGGGTTTTCGGTTCTCGCAATTCACATCGCCGCGGGACTGGACGAATGAAACGCTGCTGAAGATCCGGCAGTTTTATCGTCAGCGGGTGGAGGTCATTGATCTGGGAGTCGGCATCTCGGTGGGGCTGCAGAATCTTCATGGCGACTGCCGCATCGGGCAGGCCGGGAGGCTGCCGCTCGAAAAGTATTTTGCCGCGACACTCGCTGAACGGTCCCTGCTCCGGTCGGGCGTGAAAACGATTTCTGCCGTGGCGGCTGAGCGCGGGTTGAATGCCAGGTACCTCAGTCAGCTGTGGACGGGCCTGACTTCGAACGAACCTTCTCTGCTGCTGGAGGATCTGCGGAAACAGTGGCACGACTCCGGGCCGGACGATGCCGCGTCACTCGTGGCCCGGGTCGCGTTGTGGCAGAGAGGGCTGTGGGCGTTCAACGTGGTCGGCCTGATGGGCCGGAAAGGGAGCGGCACGCAATGGCAGGAGCCAGTGAGTCCGCTTGTGACGCGGCAGGAGTTCACTGTGCCGCTCCCGCTGGCGAAGGAGGGTGAGTCGGCCGCGGAGGTTGTTATTTCGCTGGTGGTTTCGGACTGTGGTGACGGCAATGAGCACGATCTTGTTGTCTGGCATCGGCCACGGCTCACCGGTGAAGATGAGCCGGACCTTCTGCTCCGCGACATTCCGGACCTGCAGGGGATTGATCCGGCGAAATTTGGTACTCATCCCCGCGGGGGGACGGTCGATTCCGGATCGCTCTGCGTGCAGGCACCTGCGGTGATTTCCCTGCGACTGCCGGGAACGCTGGCTGCCGGTCGGAAACTCGTGACCACGGCGACAATGGAGCCAGATGCCGGACTTGACGCCAGCGTGCAGC
>SYLK01000322.1 GCA_005809115.1 Planctomyces sp.
CACGGAATTCACCACCCATGGCTTCTGACGGATCCGGACGATCCGACGAGCCGGATGCCGCAGCTCGCCGGGTATCGACGAGCCCCGGTATTCCACTGGACGAGGCATGCGTGTGGATCCGGTCCGGAGTCTGATTGCTTATGGCGGAAACATTCGGGTCACGCCTGAAACATTTCAGCGGGTGATCGAGTCCCTTGACGCAGCCGGGATTCACACAGTTCAGTTCAGTTCGATTGTGAGGACGCGCCCGATCGGAACTGTGGCCGGTCCCGAGTTTCTCAACGCGGCAGCGCTGGTGGAAACACGGCTCTCGGCCAGTGATCTGCTCAACGAGCTGCACCGGACTGAGGCTGCCTTTGGCCGGGTGCGAACAGTGCACTGGGGGCCGCGAACCCTGGATCTCGATCTGCTGACGCATGGACAGGAGATCATTGACACGGATGAACTCGTTGTACCGCATCCTGCCATGTGGTACCGCCGGTTTGTGATGGATCCGGTGGCAGAAATCGCCGGCGGTCTGATTCACCCGGTGCAGCAGCTGACGATGCGGGAACTGCAGCTGCGGCTGTGCGATCGACCGCTGAAATTCGAGGTTATCCGGGAGCATTCCGGGGCACCGTCTGATGAGAAACTGCGTGAGAGTCTGGAGCAGCTCTCAAGCCTGGCTCCGTCATCCGACGTGTACTTCGCGGCCGCGAATGCCAGTTTTCCCCGGGGCGGGGGCGGCGGGAGCCCACCTGTTTTCGGGCGGATCATGCTCGTGGATCAGTCGCGAAGGACGTCTGTCGCCGGCGGAACTCCTCAGAGAAGTCAGCCGCGCAGCGCCGGACAGTTCCTGATTGAAGTTGATGACGATCCGGAGACCGCGAAGGTCGTGAATACGATCGACGAGATCGTGCGCGCCGCTCTTGGCTGAAACCGATTGTGCCAGCCGATGGCCGACAGCCGATGGCCGACAGCCGATGGCCGACAACCGCTCATCTCTGGCAAGCACTGCAGAAAAACGTTGAACGCTGTGCCTGAACCACCCTCTGGATGCACCCCCGGCGGCATTTCGGACAGTCTGCTCCTGCCCGCTGATAAACCTGATGATGATTCTGATAGCTGCCCGTCTGATTCAGTGCGTTGCGGTAGGTGCCATCACTCAGCGTTGATCCTTCGTACCGGATCGCTTCGGCAAGCACATGTCGGGCTGCGTGACACAGGCGAATTGCCTGCTGGCGACCGAGGTCCTGTGTCCGGCGGAACGGACTGATTCCTGCCAGATGCAGAATTTCACTGGCGTACAGATTCCCGATTCCGGAAACGACTGCCTGATCCAGCAGGGCCACTTTGATTTCACGATTCGTCCGATGGAGCTGCCGAATCCAGCCCGGGCAATCGAGTGTAAGCGCATCGGGACCCAGACGCTCGACCATGGCGTTCAGTCCGCTGTCATCCAGCAGCGTGACAGTCCCCAGGCCACGGCGATCCCAGAACACCAGCGGACAGGACCGTTCGGATTCCGCCGACAAGTGCCAGCACAGCCTTCGATGTTCCAGCGTCGGGGGGGCTGCCACCAGCAGCAGACCGGTCATTCGTGGCTCAATCACCACGGTTGTGGCGCGGCTGCCGTCCGGAGTTTCAAGACACAGCAGGATCTTTTTGGCGAGGCGACGGACGTCGGAAATCCGCAACTGGCGCGTGCTGCGACAGAACTTCGTTCGTCCGGGAGACGTGCGGATGGGTTTCCTGCGGCAGAGACAGAACTCGGTCCGCAGAATTCTGCGACCGATCACATGCTCCCGCACACCGCGGACCATCGTCTCGACTTCTGGAAGTTCCGGCATTGCGAGTGGCTCCTGAAAGAGAACTGGACGTGAATTCGCCTGAAAAAAACCGTCAAAACAGATGGAATCTTACGTAAAACCAGCCAGATCGTCAGAATGCGATAATTGGTGACAATACGTGCCTCAGGGAATTCGCAGAATATTCTTGACGCTGAGTGTCAGGACGACGATGCTATTACCGGAACGGCGGATGATCGGCAATTTTTTGCTCGCGCTGATGTCTGAGGGGGGATTTGCAGGGATTCCCTCAGGCGCCTGCCGCCAAAATGTGGTGTGTTGCGGTATTTTTGCCGTTGAGTGGACCGGAACCAACTTTTCCCGGAATCTTTGCGAGGTCATGCAGATGCGTTCATTCGTCCTGGAAATCTGCCGCAGTCGCTTTCCGCATGTGGCCGGAAGTGTGGGAAGCGGACTGCGTGTGGCCTGTGGTCTCGCGGTCCTGGCGGCATCCGTTGTGGGCCTGGCGGCCGAGCAGTCTCCGAGTCCGGACGTGACTCCGGAGTCGTTTCAGGAATCTCAGCGGCTGCGAATTGAAGCTCGCCTTGCTGCGGAGCAGGGTGATTTTGTGGAAGCCGCTCGGCAGCTGCAGGCAGCAGCCCGAATGCGTGGCGATTTGAATACGGCGGAAGAACTTGGTCGGTCTCAGGCGACACTGCAGGCAGGCGGGGGCAACATGTTTGCCCAGTTTGGCCCGCTGATGCAGCTGATTGAAGAGCAGACTTCACCTCCCGCGTTGTGGTCGACAGGATCAGACGAAGAAGGCGGCACGATGTCGCAGTATGCCCAGGGAGTTTTTGTGGGTGCGCCGGCCGTGATTGCATCGATTGCGGCTCAGGTTGACAATTCCCGACTGCTGCAGGCCGCGAGCCTGGCGACGACCAGCAACCAGAATCACGACGTTCGGGCAGCCTCCGAGTTGAGGCTGGTTTCGCTGAACCGGCTGGAGCGGCATGTTCAGCAGCAGCTCGAGAGCGGGGCTGAGATGACGGATGACGTGTTGTACCTGGCAGGTCTGACCGAAGTCCGCTTTCTGTTTCTGTTCCCGGACAGTGGTGATGTCGTGATCGGGGGCCCGGCGGGCGAATGGTCGGTTGATCCGAGTGGTCGCGTGCTGAGCGTCTCTTCGCGGCGGCCGACGTTGCACCTGGACGACCTGGTGACGCTGTCTCGAACATTTTCATCATCCGGTTCTCGCTTCTTCATGTGTTCGATCGATCCGAAGCGTGAGCAGGTCAAGGCACTGAACGACTACGTCGCGGCGAACCGCAGTCGCTTAAGCGCCGCAACCGCCGCGAAATGGACCGAATCCCTGCAGGAATCTCTGGGACTGCAGAACGTGATCGTCCAGGGGATCCCTGGAGATTCTCGCGTGGCTGCCGTGATTCTGGATGCGGATTATCGCATGAAGGAGATCGGTATCGGTCGACGTGAGGGCGTCAGCGGCATGAAAAGCTATTTCGACCTGCTGACCCGCAGCGAACGAAAAGGCGGCGGCTCAATGGACGCGCTGCGCTGGTGGCTGACCGTGGGTTATGACGCCATCCGGGTATCTCCCGATCGGCGTTCGTTTGAGCTGACGGGGCGCAGCATTCGGTGTCTGTCAGAGAACCAGTTCGTGCGGGCCGATGGCCAGCGCGAAACCACAGGGAAGGCCGACCGTGCCAATGCGGAATTCGCTCGGCTGTTCACGGAGCACCTGCCCCGACTGGCGACCGAGGATGTTGTTTTCGCAGATCTGCAGAACGTTTTCGATCTGGCACTGGTTTCAGCACTTCTGCACTCCAGCGGGACAGCCCAGCGGACTGGCTGGAAGGCCTCCACGTTCTCTGCTTCCGGTGATTTTGCAGCGGAATCCGTCGAGGTGCCACGAGAACTGATGACAGCTGCTGAGTATCGCAGCTATCAGGGTGGAGACGTTGTCATTCAGGTGGCTGGCGGAGTTCGGGCGGACCTGATGGGCGTGGTGGGGGATGCTGCGAATTTTGTGCCTGCCGAGGAACTGGTCGGTCAGGCAGTGAGCGCACATCCAGCAGGGCACAGCACGGCGACGTGGTGGTGGGACGCTGCAGAGCGGTGAGAGGTCGCTGAATAGTTCAGACTTGCCGGGGCGGTGATGCAGGGCTCCTCGGGTCGTCTGACTTCAGCATTCCCTGAGGGTCGTTCGCAGTCTGCTGGATCTGCCGCGTTTCAGAAAAAAACAGATCCGAGAAAACAGGGTGAATCCGCATGAGCGGGTTCACCCTGTTGTATTTGATCAGCACCCAGGGCAGTTCTCATCGGGTCGGTTGTGGGTGCTCCCGGGACCTGGGCGGCGGCGCTGTTCGCACTGAGGCAGTCGGCGATGCTGTTCCGAGACGGCTTCGACTGTTGAAAAACGTGCTCGGCCGCTATCATCTGCGGCAGGTCGCGTTTGCCTGCCGGATCGGGCAGTGCACGCGCGGTTGCCTGCCGCTGAGATGATCCTTCGCGGCTCAGGGTGTCGGAGACGGCTGGTCTGTGTCCCCCTGACGCGGAGCTTGTGTCCCCTGCCGCGTAGCTGTCTGAAGTGTGGCAGTAACGGAGAGGTGAACCGATGATCTCGTTGTTGACTGGAATCGCAGAATGCCGCGTCTGAGTCAGGCTGATCTGTTCGAACTGAATCGAGCGTTTGACGAACGTACACCGCAGGAACTTCTGTCCTGGTCGCACGAAATCTTTGGCGATCGTCTGGCGGCCATGACATCCATGCAGGAGGCGGGCAACGTAATTTGTCACATGCTTCATGCCATTCCTCTGGACATGCCGGTCATCTTTGTTGATACCGGCGTGTTGTTTGCGGAAACGCTTGAAACCCGCGACCGGCTGATTTCAGAATATGGACTGGACATCCGCACTCTGACGCCCGGGCTGACGATGCAGCAGCAGACGGAGCAATACGGAATTCTCTACCTGTCAGCGGAGGGTCAGAAGCAGTGCTGTGAGATGAGGAAGTCAGCGCCGCTCGATCAGGTGCGGGGCGATTACGACGCGCTCATTGGAAGCCTGCGGCGGTCCGACGGCGGTCGCCGGGGAACATGTCCGATCCTTGCGATCGATACGCGGCTGAACTGCCTGCGTGTGAACCCGCTGGCGAATTTTTCGGACGAACATCTGGACGATTACATCCGGCGAAATCAGGTCATCCTGAATCCGCTGCATCAGCAGGGGTACAGTACCATCGGATGCAACCGGTGCACGACTCCGGTGCTGCCGGGCGAGCCCAAGCGGGCCGGGCGGTGGCGTCACCTGGGGCCCTGGTCTGTTTACTGCGGGATCAATCCGACGGATCTTGACCCGGATCGCTCACCGGCAGTTGACTTCCCTCAGGAGCTGATTGATCGAATTCTGGGCCGGGATACAGATTTCATGATCTAAGAACCCCTGACAAAACCTGCGTGAGCCGCGACGTTTGCGGTGACGTTTCCGGCAAGGAGCGA
>SYLK01000323.1 GCA_005809115.1 Planctomyces sp.
ACAAAACAGGATGTGGGGCCAAAGTGCAAAAACCGTGCCACCGACTGGGCGGAGGCTGCAATCCGCCAGAGGCCAATGACTTACGTTGCACGCGTCAGTTCTCCGCGACGCCCCACACGGATCTCGTCAGCCGTTTTGGCAGGTGTCCGGCACGGCCGACTGCGGCAGGTTTCAAAAGGCCGGCCCGCCACCCTGCCGGCCGGCCGGACATCCTGCGGGCAGGATAGACATGCCACCGCAGGTTCATCCGATCGACGCGATCCGGCTGCTTTCGTTGACATTCGGAAACGTCGCCACGGCCTGAAGGCGGTGAAAAGGCAGGGATTCTCTGTCTTCGGGGCCGTGGTACTGAATTTGCCATTCCGATCTGCCCTCGTCGTGTGACTCATGCGTTCAAAGAAAGCCCTGCCCGAGCAGTCCGGAACCCCCTATGAAACTGGCCTACCTGACCGAAATTGCGGCGCTGATGGCGGCTCACAACCGACTGTTCATCGAGCAGACGCCGGAGCTGCCGAATCACGTCATCGGCGATTACTACATCCTCAGCCGGAATCGTTTCAATCGCTGGATGCGGGAACTGCACGACCTCGAGTTTGGCACGGTCCGTCTGACCGAGTCGGCACGGCGCTGTTCCGTCTCACCCCAGTCTGAGTTGCGCGGCCTGGCCGAACAAGTGATGATCAACGACATGCTGGCTCGTATCTGGACTGTGCTGCTGGTGGCACGCGATCTGGCACATGACCGGGATCGGGTGCGTCCCGTGGCCCACAACGTCTTTCTGGGCCATCTGGCGATTCGCCACAAATGCCTCAGCTGCTGTCTGACCGACCCGCACCTGACAGCTTCCGATGCGAACGCGGTGGACCGGCTTCGCGCGTCGACCGAGCGCTGGACGGACATGCTGTGCTGCCAGATGATGGACGAATTCGATTTGTGGCAATATGCGTATGACCGGGAGCGTGCCCGCGATTTTCTGCAGGACCGCCGCGAACATGGCATCGCCGGGGAGGCCGGACAGGCCTGGGTGCTGATTCTGGCAGGGATGCGTCACAGCTTTCCCGATGTCGGACGCCTGGGAGTGCACATTCAGGAGGACGACCGGGCCATTGCACAGCTGATGCTCAATACGTTCCCGGAAAACTCGCCGGAAATGACGTTCTGGATCGGAAGCCGGTTCCGCAGAGCTCGCACTGAGTGACTGCTGGCTTGTCCGCATCCTTTTCCCCATCCGCAGAATCCGCTAGAGTCCCGGCCTGTCGGCAATGCCGTGACCTCCTGGCGGTCCCAGATGCCACCGGACAAGCTGAAGCTTCTGATCCTCGTGCCGACACGGCTCGAGTACAACTTCCTGCACCCGGTCGTTTCCGCGACCTGTCCTGGTGATTCAGTCCGCGTGGAGCTTTGCGGTTTTGGTCCGATCGCTGCCGCGGCTCAGTCCGCTCTTTTTCTGGCGCGACACCAGCCAGAGCAGGTGATTCTGGTGGGAATTGCGGGATCGCTCAGCGACGATTTTCCCGTCGGCACAGCCTGCCAGTTCCAGTTCGTGGCCTGCTGCGGAGTTGGCGCGGGGACTGGGGACAATCATGTCTCGGCGGAGCAGATGGGCTGGAAGCACTGGGCACCAATGGATATTTTCAGCTCACCAGGCGAAATCGGCGACAAGCTGGCGCTGCAGAGCACACCTTGCGGCGATGTACCGGCGAGCCTTCTGCTGACCAGTTGTGCGGCATCCGCATCTGACGCGGATGTGCAGCTGCGTCTGCGGCAGTTTCCGGATGCTGTGGCGGAAGACATGGAGGGATTCGGGGTGGCGGTGGCCTGCCACCTCGCCGGCGTCCCGCTGCAGATTGTACGCGGAATTTCCAATCGTGCCGGGGACCGGGTTCACGGCGGATGGAAGGTCCAGGAATCACTGGCGGCGGCGGCCGAACTGCTGGTGCGGCATCTCAGACTACCTGGCTGCAAAGTCGCAGCGCAACAACTCTGACCCAGACTCTGACCTCTTTTTACTTTTTCGAATCACAGGGAAACCCATGCCCCCGGCAGCACTCCTGCGAAAAAAATTGTCGTCCCAGGAATCGGTTCTGGGAATACTGATCACGAATCACCTCTGGCTGGAACTGATCGAAATTTCGATGGAATCCGGTCTTGACTACGTGATCATCGATCAGGAGCACTTTTCACACGACTGCACAGCCGTGGCCGACTGCTGTCGCCTGGGGCGAATGACGGGCTTTCCCGTCCTGCTCCGCCCCGCCCGTACGGACGCTGCGGCTGTTCGCCTCGCGATGGATCTGGGGCCGTGCGGTCTGCTCCTGCCCATGATTGAGTCTGCGGCACAGCTGGATGAGGTGCGAGACGGTGCCTGGCTGCCGCCACGGGGTGGTCGCCGGCCAGGCGGTCACGGGAATCGCTGGGTCAGTCAGTTTCAATACGAGGACTTCCGCTCCGGCGTGGAGGACGATCTGATCATTCTGCCGCAGGTCGAGAGTCCGGCAGGCCTGGAAAACGCGGCCGGGATCGCGGGTCACGCGCTGACAACGGCACTCGCCGTCGGCCCCTATGACCTCTCCTGCCGACTGGGCTGTCCGGGCGTACCGGATGATTCGCGAATCGCGCAGGCGATCTTACACCTGAGAGACACAGCGCAACAGGCGGGAAAGCCATTCTGGATGATCGGTGACGGACCGACCCTCCGTGCCCAGGGGCACCGCTTCCTCTGCCTGGGTGAACCCATCGGACTGCTGCAGCGATCCCTGACGGCGCTCGTTGGTTCCGTACGGCGCATCTGAGTTTCCACCTGACCGATCTGACCCGGGAGTGTCTGACCAGAGCGGGGGCCGCTCCCTGCACCGGCTGAAACAAGCCGCCGAGAACGAATTGAGTGGGTGTCTGTCTCAGTGTCTGTCTCAGTGTCTGTCTGTCACTGCCCTGCCTGTGACGGTGTTCGAGGATCTCCTCCATGAAGTCTGTGTGGTTTGAGCAAAATCGACTGTCGCGCCTGATGCTCGGAACGGTGCAGTTCGGAATTCCTTACGGTGTGGCGAATCGCACGGGGCAGCCGAGCTATTCCGACGTTCGTGCCATCATGACCGCGGCGATCGAAGGAGGAGTTACCTGTTTTGATACGGCCGCTGCATACGGTACCAGTGAAGAAGTCCTGGGTCGGGTGCTGCACGAGCTGGGCGTGGCCGAACAGGTCGTGGTCGTGACCAAGGTGCGACCGCTGACTCCGGAGGAGCTGGCGGATGCTGCTTTGGCAGAGCGTGCCATTCGGAATTCGATTGAGGAATCTTGTCGCCGACTGCGACTGGACTGCCTGCCCGTGGTGTTGTTTCATCTGGAAACAGACGCTGTCTGTGCTGACGTCCTGGAGGACCTGAAGCAGAGTGGCAGGCTGCTGCAGTTTGGCGTCTCGTGTGACAATCGTCCGGGGAACGCCGCGAAGTTTGCGGCCGATCCCCGGATCACGGCGCTGCAGATACCGGCAAATCTGCTGGACCAGCGGCACCAGAAATCCGGGATCTTTGCCACGGCGCTCACCAGCGGGACGGCCGTTTTTGTCCGGAGTGTCTATCTGCAGGGGCTGCTGGTCATGGCCGAGGCCGATATTCCCGCCGCGCTGCGCGAGGTGATTCCGACACTTCGTCGACTGACAGCCCTGGCGTCCGATGCTGGCATGGGAATGGCAGAAGCCGCGCTGCGATATATGCTGTCCCGGGATGGAGTCACCAGTGTCCTGACGGGCGTGGAGACCGTGGACCAGGTTCGCCGCAACGTGGAAATTCTGGCCAGCGGACCGCTGCCGTCCGATCTCCTTGCCGCCATCGACCGGGAAGTCCCCGAACTGCCCGAGTCCATCCTGACCCCGGGGAAGTGGCCGCCACGCCCGACTGCCGACGTTGCGGCAGATGCAGCACGCACCTGAGAATTCCCGTTATTCGTGCCGCAGCGCTTCGATCGGATCGAGCCGGGCGGCAGCCCGGGCGGGATAAAGTCCGAAGATAATTCCGATCCCCACGGAAATTCCGAAGGCGATCGGCAGACTGGCGGGCACCGGACGCGGCTTCATCTGCGCGAACATGCGTCCCATCTCGGTGGCCGCTGCTCCGCCTTCAAAAATGAAGTGCTGCACAACCCACTGCATCGCATCAAACGCCAGTGGAGTCATCAGGCCCAGAGCCACTCCGATCAGGCCGCCGCTGCCGGCCAGCACGACGGTCTCCGTGAGAAACTGAATCGTGATGTCGCGCCGTCTGGCGCCCAGTGCACGACGGATGCCGATCTCCCGGGTCCGTTCCGTCACGGTCGCCAGCATAATGTTCATGATGCCGAT
>SYLK01000324.1 GCA_005809115.1 Planctomyces sp.
CGCGACAATGTCTGGCGCGGCTGCGACCTGATTGCGACCGGCGTTTCGTCGTTCGGCCATCTGCAGGGTGTGCATTATCAGAATCTCGACCAGATCGAGAGCTACATGGAGGCTGTGGGCCGTGCGGAGTTACCAATCAACCGCGCGCTCCGGCCCACTCCTCATCAGCTGATGATCCGCGAGTTTGTGCTGCTGATGAAGGAAGGACATGTTGAAGTGGACCGGTTTCGCAGGAAATATCAGGTGGAAATTCTGTCTGAGTTTGCTGAACCACTGGCCAATCAGCAACAGGCCGGATACTTGGTCTGCGACGGCGGTGAAGTCCGACTGACCCGCAAAGGCCTGCTGCAGGTGGACAGCCTGCTGCCCGAGTATTTTGAACCCCGGCATCGCGCAGTGCGATACACCTGAACAGAAGACACGTGCCCTGGACGCGTCTGACTGGGCAGCCGGTCGCGATCAAGTGGCGGTCCCCGCCAGGGAGCTGAAAACAACGTGAACCCTCTCGTCGAACTGCAGCAGTTGACCAGTCTGTTCCCCGAACCTGATGGCGCCCCCCTGTACGTTGCGGCAGAACATATCGCTCGCGAAGCGACGCCTGAACCCTATCATCGGATGCTCGTGCATGAACACCACATGACCATCGAGATGGAAGCCTGGCACGACTGTTCCGTCGATGTGGAAGTGCTGGAATCACGATTTGAATCCGATCTCTATCTGCGCAAGATCCTGCTGCGCAACAACCGCAATCACGAGGTCGTGCAGTTCGGCATCGTGCGTTTCAACTTTGACTACGTCACGGAATCCGTGCGCAGTGAAATCCTGGCACAGCGGACGCCGCTGGGGCGAGTACTGATTCAGCACAACGTGCTGCGGCATATCGATCTCGGAGCGATCATCCGATTTACCGCCGGAATCGGACTCAGTCGCTATCTGCCGATGTTGCCCGGACAGCAGACTTTCGGCAGGATGGCCACAATTTTCTGCAACGGCGCTCCGGCTGTCGATCTGCTCGAGATCTCCGCCCCCCTGTCAGACAAGACTCCACGCGCACACCGCTGAAAGACAGCAGTGCAGAGCGATTGTCGCCAATCGCTCGCAGACTCGCCGGCGCACCCGCCAGACGCCGACCAGGCAGCGGAACAATTGGGGACAATCGTTCTGCACTCCCGACAATTCCCGCAGTGCTGCAATTTTGCCACAATGACTGGTTCGGGCCGACCAATGGGAACGGGGCACACTCTTGCACCAGTCATGTCATGAGATCCTTTTCGGGAGTTATCATGGAACATGTTTGTCGAGCAGCATTTGAAACGGGCAGTACCAGCAGTGTCGCGTCCGGCGAGCTTGCGGGCACATCACGGCGCATGTTTCTGAAGCGGGGAATTCCGGCTGTGGCGGCCGGTGCCGCTCTGGCAGCGTCACGTCTTCGCGGTCTGCAGGCGCAGCAGGCTGCGGAATCGCAGCATGGCCGGGTGCGGATTATCGATATCGAGTCGCATGAGATCATGGTCGACTACGAGGATTTCGTGGCTCGCGAGCTGCAGCATTTTTACGGTCCCACGCGCCGCACGATTCATGTCGTTCGGACCAGCAACGGTGAAATTGGCCTGGGTGAGGGCGATGGAGAACCTCCCGGTGTGATCGAACGCTACATCGGCACAAGTCCGTTTGACTGGATCAACGACGAGACATCGCTGTCGCTTGGGACGGCCATGTACGATCTGATGGGCAAGCTGGCGGGAGTCCCGGTGTACAAATTGTTCGGCCAGCGACATCGCGCTTTTGTGCCGGTCGCCTGCTGGCATGTTTCGACTCACCCGCAGCGGCTGGCGGAGGTTCTGCTGGAGTATTCGTCTCGCGGGTATACCTGGCTAAAATACCATTTGTCGCCGTTTGAAAATGTACTGGACCAGATGCGCGCACTGCAGCAGGTGGCTCCGCCGGGATTTCGGATTCACCACGACCTCACGATGGGCGGCACATCGGATCATGTCTTTGAGCTGCTGGATCAGATCTCTGCCTTTCCAATCGCAGGCTGCTTTGAGGATCCGCTGCCGGAGAAAGACATTGAGGGGTACGTGGAACTGCGGAACCGGTGCCGGTTGCCGATTCTGTATCATCATGCTCCGCTCAACGCGACCTTCGAAACGCTGCGGCGTGCGGCCGACGGGTATATTCTGGGGCACGCCCGGATCAGTGAAGCGGTCCGGCGGGCTGGATTGTTCGGGGCACTGGAGCTGCCGTTTTCCCTGCAGAACATCGGCGGCACCATCACTCGCGCGATGACTGTGCACATGCAGGCAGCGTTTCGCACAGCCTGGCTCCATTTCAACAGCGATACAGAATCCTGGAAATCGGACGTCGTGCAGGAGCGGCTGAATCCGGTCAACGGCCTGATTCGTGTCTCGGAAAAGCCGGGACTGGGAGTCACGCTGGACCCCGCGGAACTGGAGCGACTGAAGAAACTGAAGCTGCCGGCACAGAAACCGTGGATTATCCGGTCCCGTCTGGCTGGTGGTGCCCGGATGTACAATCTGGCCAACCCGGCAGAGGCGATTTTCATGGTCCGACCGGATCATCGCCGCGAAATCACGCTCAGTTATGCCGCACCTGTCGAGACAGACTACTGGGACGATGACGGAAGCGCAGAATTCACTCAGATGAAACAGCGGATCGAGCGAGAAGGAACGGTACTTGTCGGCCCCGAATAACGCTGATTCATTAAGAGGCTCGGACACAGAGCTGTTCATGCCTCACATTTCTGGCGAAGCACTGGTCGTTTCCGGGAACGGCCAGGATCTGGCTGACGAACTGCTGCTGCGACAGGTCGGGGGCAAGGCCGCCAGTCTGTGGCGACTGCAAAGCCTGAAGCTCTGTGTTCCGCCATTCTATGTGGTGACCAGCACGGCTTGTGATCTGGTCCGTTCCGGCAGTCGCGAATGGCAGCAGCTGGAGGATACCGTCAGCCGTGCCTGGTCTGTTGATCCGGGGCGAGCGGCCGCTGATGCTGAGGCATTGTTTCAGGCGATCGGCGACGCAACACTGCCCGAGACTCTGCTGCGACAGATGGAGTCTGCTCATCAGGCACTTGCGCTGTCAGGAAAAAGTCTGGCCGTGCGATCGTCGCTGGCCGACGAAGACGGAAGTCTGCATTCGTTTGCCGGAATTCATACGACGGTTCTGGGAGTGAACGAATTCGCTCTTCTGCCGGCGGCCGTGAAATCCGTCTGGCAGTCAGCCTGGGGCGCGACAGCTCTGGCCTATCGCCGGTATCACGGACTGCCTGTTCGGTCGCTCCGGATTGCCGTGATCGTTCAGGAGCTGATTGATGCGACGTTCAGCGGAGTGGTATTCAGCCGCCATCCCGTGACGGGTGCCGAATGTATCGTGATTAATTACGTGCCGGGACTGGCCGATGCTCTGGTGTCAGCCGACAGCAGCTGCCATTCGTGCCTGATTGATCGCCTCACAGGGGTGCGCAGTGTTGAGTGGGGAGTCATGATTCAGCGGCGCCGCTTTGATCGCTCCCGAGGGCAGATCGTGACGGAGTCGATCAGCTCGGAATCCGCGATGGCGCAGACGCTGTCCGAGGCACAGCTCGAGCAACTGGCCCGTGTGGTGGTGAGTGTCGAGCAGCAGTCTGGTGCCCAGCAGGACGTGGAGTTCTGCATTGACGAACAGGGTGTACTGCATCTGCTGCAGTCACGGCCTCTGACGGGAATGGCCGCTCCACTGCCGCCGTCGCGGGGATATGTACCAGGGCCGGCCGGCGCAGAGGGACAACGCATGTCCTGGGACAATTCGAACATCATTGAAAGTTATCGGGGAGTAACCTCACCGATGACATTCAGCTTTATTCGTCGGGCATACTCCATTGTATACCGGTGTTTTCTGGAGGTGATGGGAGTCTCCTCACGCCAGATTCTCGCTCATCATCGCACGTCCGAGCGGATGCTGGGACTGGTTCGCGGGCGGGTTTACTACAATCTGCACAGCTGGTACACGCTGCTGCGTCTGTTCCCCGGATTCGATTACAACCGCTCGTTTATGGAATCCATGATGGGAGTGAGGGAGTCGTTCCGACTGGAGAACGCCCCCGCGGAACCGGGACGCCTGCGGCGCTGGTTCGTGGAGCTGCCGGCACTCCTGCGTCTGGTGCTGCGGTCCGCCTGGAACTTTCTGCGAATAGACAGTCTGGTCCGTCGCTTTCAGTCACGTTTTGAGTCGCGGTATCGGGAGTGGCGCGGGATCTCGTTTCGCGATCTGTCTCCGCATGACTGGATGAGAACCTATGAACGCATGGAAGACGCCCTGTTGTGGAACTGGCATGCTCCGATTGTCGTCGATTTCTACGTGATGGTGTTTCACGGACTGTTGCGGAAGCTGGCCGTTACGTGGTGCCGCGACTCGTCGGGAGCAATTGTCAATGAGCTGCTGACGGGTGAAGGAGGCATCGAGAGTGTGGAGCCGGCACGTCGGCTGCTGAATCTGTCGGCCGAGGCGTGCCGCGATCGGAGGCTCCGCCAGGCTCTGCTCGAAGGGCCTGTGGAGACTCTGCCCGAGCGACTGGCCGCCGATGGTCGATTTGAGCCGTTTCTTGGCAGCGTCAGCCGCTATCTGGATGATTACGGATTTCGCTGTGCGGACGAGCTGAAGCTGGAAGAACCTTCGCTCCAGGAACAGCCCTGGCGATTATTCAGCATGATTCGCAGCTACGCAGCGCTGGATCGTCCCGACGTACTGGACTCGGTCGCCATGGAACGTCGTGAGCAGCAGATCCGCGGGGAGGCGGAGAGGCGTGCCCGGGCAGCTCTTCATCAGCGTGGCGGAACCTGGTGGCGCCGGCCCGTGTTTGATACTGTGCTGAGCTGCACCCGCCGCGGAATTCGGCACCGCGAAAATCTGCGATTTG
This sequence comes from Planctomyces sp., assembly GCA_005809115.1. GTDB lineage: Bacteria > Planctomycetota > Planctomycetia > Planctomycetales > Planctomycetaceae > F1-80-MAGs062. The sequence goes on from SYLK01000324.1 coordinate 4,916, forward strand.
CGCGGACACGGATCTATGGTTTGTTTCGCTCGATGCTGAATGGACTCGGCGGACAGTTTCAGCAGGCGGGCGTCCTGTCACAGGCTGATGACATCTATTATCTGACCGTCGAGGAGATCGCGGATTTCGTGTATGGTCGGGCTGTCACGGTTGACCTCGCACAGCTGACCCTGCTGCGACGGCGGGAATACGACACGTGGCGCCGTGAAGGGCGGGATCCGATGTCCCGGTTCGGGACCCAGGGGCCGCCCAGTCTGGATCCCGCATGGCATCAGTCAGAATCGCCTGCCGATCAGGTATCGGGCCTGCTGCGAGGCATCGGCTGCTGTCAGGGAATTGTCACTGCCCGAGTGTAACTGGTGGTATCTCCGGGAAATGACCTGCAGACTCTGCGCGGCTGTATTCTGGTGGCTGAACGCACGGATCCGGGCTGGATCAGCCTTTACCCCCTGGTCAGTGGTATTCTGGTTGAGCGGGGAAGTCTGCTGTCTCATTCCGCTGTGGTCGCCCGGGAAATGGGTATTCCCACCATCGTAGCCGTCCGCGGACTCACGCAGCGTCTGCGCTCAGGAATGCATGTCCGCATGGATGGGCGGGAAGGCACGATCGAGATCCTGTCGCCGTGAAATCCTGACACCGTGAGATCCGTCACAGGGGACGGCGAACTTCATCGACATGAAAATCCTGGTAAAAGAAAGCACGATCACGCTGGAACAGGTGCCGGGAGAGTTCAGACAGTTCGGTAACCTGGTCGACGAACTGGTCGGGGCGACGCCTGGGGACAAAGGTATTCCAGTACGCCAGTCGCGCAGCCGGTCGGGCGAGCGACAGCAGTCGGCCATACAGGGCTTCCGACTCCGCGGGATCGAGATATTCAAAGATGTCGGACAGATTGAATCCGTCAAAACCGGCCTTCCGATGGATTGCTCCGGCCTGGTCAATTGAGCCAGGACAGATTGACAGTCGTGGCAATCCATCACGAACTGGCTGATAGTTTTCCGGCAGCAGATACTTTGGCAGCGAATTCCCGAAATTTCCGGTCGCGATATATTCCAGCCAGGGATTCGAGTCGGTCGGCAGGTCAATCAGCGCGAATCGCGTTCTGTCGAGCACGCGGTCGGCCACGGAACCCTCCACAAAACGGAAGAACTCCGGATCGCGCGCCACACGGCCCAGCATGACACGACTGAAAAACAGGTGAAACAGCACGCGCCAGCGTCGATTGTTCCAGACGTGCTCATAGAACTGCGCACGTTCCGGACGCGTTCGCTGCTGCAGCAGGGCCGAGACGATGCGGCGACTGTGGATCAGCGGGAGAACTCGCCGACGGAACAGGCGAAAGTAGTTCTCCAGTCGCCCTGCATGAATCACGCCATTGGCGATATCCCCCGGACGCCGTGACCAGAACTCGCGCGTGGCCGGGGACAGGTTCTGCTGCAGCTGGCGGAACGTCGACAGACGCTGCGAACAGGGGTGCACACCCAGAAATGCCAGCAGCGATAAATAGTCCAGTTCCTGAAACGCTGCGCAGCGAAGTTCGAGACAGGCCAGCTGCGCCGGACTCAGGTCAGCGGCGACGACTTCGGCACCCGCGGCCAGCAGTGCCAGAACGTTATCTCCGGCTGAAGCGACCGAGAGCATACGGGCACCGGCACGCGGCACGATGGCCTCGCACAGGATGTCCGCATCTTCCCAGCAGTTGGCATACCGCACGTGGTCGAAGGACACGCGTTTTTCGATGGGTTGTGATGAACCAGCAGCAATTCCGATGTCGTTTCTTCCTTCACCAGAAATAACAGCAGAAATAACACGACAGGGAATATCACTGTCGGTTCTCGTCTGCAAAGTGTCGTCCGGAGCAAATGCTGCGGTGTCTTTCGTCAGAGGGGATGTGCCTGACTCGGAGCGATCCAATGCGAGAATTTCGGGCGGGCTGGTCGTGACCGAAACATCGGCCGAGCGGCTCAGCGCCGTGTGGCGTGGAGGCCGACGACACGATGACCAGGGGGTTTGGGCCTGAAGACTGCCGCAACGCGGCGGAACGTGAAGGCCTGAGACATCGCCTCAGGAATCTGCAAAGCTCGAACACCAAAGCCCTGAAGGGCAACACCGTGAAGAGTATTTCGCGCAGAAGAGGTTTGAAATCCCCCTCGTCCGGCCTGTCGGCCACCTTCTCCCCCGAGTACAGGGGAGAACGGGACTCAACGTGGCGCCGCACAGTTAAGGCGAGGCTGAACCTGGCGTCAGATATCCCTGACGTGCCCACTGGATTTCATCCTGATTCCAGCCACAGGATCGCAGACGCTCGCAGAACTCCTCCATGTCCATACCTTTTTACCGGGCCTGCCGGAAGTATCGCTGCAGGGCCTGCTGCCGCTGTTCAAACGTCGGAGCGTCTCCCGCACCCGGCATGGCCGCAACTGCCTTCTCGCCGAATGATTTGAGAAAGCGGCGGCGTTCACCAAACAGCAGCCCCACGCACAACAGCGTCAGCCATCCGCTGACCCACCACATGGGAATCCAGACGCCCAGTCCGACTCCGGCTGTGCAGACGATTGATATGAGCAGCAGATAGAAGCCCTGTTCGATGCCGCCAGTCATGACGCAGGTCACCGCCGTGCAGATGCAGAAGCCCACAATCAGCCGTAAGACAAACATCATCGCACGTGCCCCTGTCCGCGGTGCAACCGCCGTAACCCGGCATCAGGTCTTCAGTCCCAGTTCGGTGTGCTGAGCCCGGACACTTTCCTGATATCTGCGATTGGCATCCTCATCGATCCGACAGCTGATGCCCCGAAACACGATTGCGAACGAGGGGCGGCCGCGCGTGGCCGACTGATTTTCATCTGCCCGATGGATGGTCCAGCCATGGTGAATTACCAGGTCATTGGCTTTCAGCGGGACCGCCACTTCGTTTGCGGTATCGGAAGGACCGAAGTCGGTAATGCCCTGCGAAAATCCCAGAATGTTGCTGCGCCCATGCGGCCGACGGCCGGTCAGATGCGAACCCCGCACATACCTCAGACAGCCGTTCTGTTCATCAACGTCCTCGAGCGCCAGCCACATGGTGAGCACGTTGGGAGGCACCAGATTGAAGTACTAGTTGTCCTGATGCGGCGGTGTCGGATGAGTCGTTCCCGCCGGCTTATTGAACCACTCGGTGCCCTGAGCGTTCGCTGCTTCGCCCACCAGTGACTCGGCCAGCTGCTTCCAGCGCGGATGCGTGAGATAACCGCGGAAAAAAGGATCCACATCCATGTACTGCAGCTGCTTCAGGGTTTCCGGCCGACTCTTGTCCACATAAAACGCGTGTTTGTCCGAAAGTGTCGGCACAACGTCAGAGATGTAGCGCCGCAGCTGTTCCTTCAGCTCCGTGAACTCAGCGCCAGGCAGAAACTGTCGCACGATTACGAAACCGTCCCGATCGTAGGTCCGTCGCAGGTCATCTGCATCACTCACAGTCAGGTCCTTCCTGTCACATCAGAAAAAAAGGGAGAAAAAAAGGGACACACAGAGTCGCGTCACTTCAGGCGAGGATGCCGGTCAACGGGTCACCACCCCGCGCGACGGGGAACGGGCGGCCGAGGCGGTCATGCACTGTCAGATGCGGGTCGATGCCCAGCAGATGATAGATCGTGGCCACGAGATCCGCGGGGTGTACGATGTCGCTGACCGGCCAGGCCGCGTGTCGATCCGTTTCACCGTGAATATGTCCGGCCTTCACACCTGCTCCCGCCAGGAGACTGAAGCCACACTGCGGCCAGTGATCTCGCCCGGCACTGGAGTTGATTCGGGGCGACCGCCCCATTTCACCCATCACGATCACCAGAGTCGAATCGAGCAGCCCCCGATCATCCAGATCCTGAATCAGGGCCGGCCAGGCCAGATCGAGTATCGGCAGATTGACGTTTCGCAGCATTCCGAAATTGTTCGAATGCATGTCATAGGCATGGCCGTAGTGGCGAAAGATCTCCTGGTGCACGCTGATGAACGGTACCCCGGCTTCCACCAGTCGCCGCGCTACCAGCAGACTGGATCCGAACAGATTTCGGCCATACCGGTCCCGCACACTGTCCGGTTCCTGCGACAGGTCGAAGGCATCCCGCGTGCGACTGGAAGTCAGCAGATCGAAGGCCCGCCGCTGGAACTTGTCCAGTCGTTCCACCGCTCCTGACTGACTGCTGCGGCGGAATTCATCGTCCAGCTGACGCAGCAGCGACTGGCGGCCGCCCAACCGCACCGCTGTCATTTCGGCGGAACTCTCAAACCCCGGCAGGACTGGCTCTCCGATCGGCATGACTGGATCGTAATGCAGGGTGGCGGGTTCCCGCTCAAACGTCGGGCTGCACAAAGCAAACAATGGATCATACTGACTTCCCAGGAATCCGCCGTAAGGACCACCGCGCCGGTACCCTTCCTGCCCCCAGCCGGGGTAACAGGGCAGACACACGGCTCCTGGTACGTCCGCCGAGCCCAGGCCGGTGTACTGACAGATCGCGCCGATGTCGGGCGGATCGCCTGCCTGTGCCGGCAACTGCGGATTCCCCCCGGTGAAGCCGGTCATGATCGCCAGAGGATCGTGCGAATTGTACGTGTGAGACACCGTGCGAATCAGACAGGCGCGATGCATCAGCTGCGCACTGCGGGGCAGATGCTGACAGATCTGCAGGCCAGGCAGTGAGGTGCTGATCGGCAGAAATTCGCCCCGAATCTCCAGAGGGGCGTTCGGCTTCATGTCGAACATGTCCATGTGGCTCGGACCGCCCAGGAGATTGAACAGGATCACCGACTTCGCCGGAGCCGCTGACCGGGACGGTCGCTGTTCCACGGCCTGCAGCAGTCGCGGCAGAGACATCCCGGCGAACAGTGACAATCCCCCGACTCGCAGCAGCTCACGGCGGTTGCCTCCGTAGGCGCGATTGCCCGCGTGAGAGCGGCTGCCCGCGTCGGAGCGGTTCCCCGTGTCAGGCATGGCAGAACCCGGTCCCAGGACACTGAGCATCACAGATCTCCTGATTGATGACGTGAATGCATCATTTTCCGGTCGTGAGTGGACTGAGTCGACAGGATCAAACAAATCGGTCAGCAGAACGTCGCACTTCCGAGCTGTGGGCCGGGCCGTTGGTGCTTCATTCCGGCAGGTCAGCCGCGTACGGGGTCGGGCTGTCGCCAGGGCGGCGGACAGAGTGCGTCCAGTTGTGAAAAATGATCTGCGGGAATGGTCAGTTCCGACGCCGCGACGGCGTCCCGGATCTGCTCAGCCCGCGTGGCGCCCACGACGACCGATGATACCGCCGGCTGCGCCAGAGTCCATGCCAGCGCATAGTGCGTCATGGGCGCACTGATCTGACCGCCCAGCGCTGCGATCGCTTCGAGCCGATCGTACATGGCCGAGTCCAGTTTCCAGACCCAGTCGGGCTTCTCGGCCGCGCGTGATCCTTCCGGTGGTGCTTTGCCGCGGCGATACTTTCCCGTCAGAAGCCCCCCCTGCAGTGACTGGTACGGAGTGACACCGATGCCGTGCTTCAGGCAGAACGCCAGATCGTTCTGAAATTCACGTCGCAGCAGACTCAGCGGGATCTGAGAACTGACAACCGGAGGGCCTCCCCGGCGTTCCGCAATCCAGAGCAGTTCGCAGATCTGCCATGCGGCATGATTGGACACACCGAAACTGCGGATCTTGCCCTGGCGCCAGGCCGTTTCCAGCGCCGCCAGTGTGGTTTTTAGCGGGACGATTTTGTCGGGCCAGTGAATGACATAGTGATCAATGAAATCCGTGTGCAGACGCCGCAGGCTGCGATCCAGTTCACGCAGCACATGCACCGGCGACAGCCCCCGGTCCTGGGGACCTGGTCCGACGGGGGCACCGACTTTGGTGGTGATGATCATCCGATCGCGCCGGTCTCGCAGGGCCTTGCCCACAATCAATTCGGCCACACCGCCGGCGCTGCCCAGGTAGCGCGAGTACCCCTCATAGACGTTGGCCGTGTCTATGAAGTTGATCCCCAGGTCGATGGCTGTGTGAACGAGGCGGATGGCGTCGTTCTCGGCCACGGGGATGCCAAATGTCATCGTCCCCAGACAGACCGGAGAAACCGAGAGCCCGCTGGTACCGAGTGTTCGATACTGCATTATGTTCTGCTCCCTTCAATGGTCGACAGCTGGGCACGTTCCCATTCCGGAAGTCGGCGGGCGTAGCCGTATGCCTGCGCAATAAAGTCCACCCCGACCAGCTGCTTCCATGCTTCGACCAGCCTGCGATAGACAGGCCCCGGCTGGCCATCGCCAACCAGCTGCCCTTCGAAGGTGGTGGCATGTACCAGGGCGTAACTGGTGGCGGTACAGAAGATTTCGTCCGCCATGAGCGCCTCATACCGTCCGTAATTCCCTTCACGAACGGTGATCCCCAGTTGTTCGGCCAGTTCCATCGTCGTGGCACGACTGACACCCAGGAGAATGTTGCGGGGCTCCGGAGTCAGCAGTTCGCCGTTCTTCACCAGAAACATGTTCCACCCGGGTCCTTCAGAGAGGAATCCGTCGGGGTCGAGCAGAGCCGCCCAGCGCCCAGGCCCCATCCGATTCGCCTGCATGATGGCCATCTGGTAGTGAACTCGACTGCGGGTCTTCGCCTTCGGATCCACCAGGTGTCCGGGGAGGGTCTGCTGCGCCGGGATCACCAGGTGCACCCCCGAGTCATATTTCGCAGCGAATCCTCCCGTGTGAGTCACCAGTGGCCAGCAGTTGATGGAAATCGTGGGGCGAATTCCGTCGGGAAACGTCGTCCGATAGATATCCAGCGGCCCCCGCGACACATCATGCATGATCTGCCAGTCCATGTCCGCAGCCTCCGTCGGCAGGTTGCGTTCCAGCAGATCGCGAGTGATCCGCTCCATCTCCGCCTGCGGCATCCCGCAGTCGATTTCCAGCAGACGGAGCGATGCATACAGGCGGTCGAGGTGTTCTTTCAGGCGAAACGGCTGCTGGCAATAGGTACGAGTCATTTCGAACGCCATATCTCCCGACATCAGTGCCGAATCGAAGATCGACACCCGCGCTTCACTCTCCGCGATATACTGCCCGTTGAAGTACACGACGCGGCGGGACATCAACTACTCCCTGTCCTGTTCTGGAATTTCAATCCGGCCCGCGCTCTTTGCGGGAGCCGTGATCAGGCTGACAAGTATGCCGACGGTAGAACCGGCGGTGAGGGCACAGGGACCTGTCCAGAGAAACTCCAGACCAAAAATCCCGAAGAACGCAACTGCCACGGCAGTCGTCACGCTGGCAATCGTTCCGGCAATTCCACCCGCGGGAGTTGCCCAGGGAACAAACAGCGCCAGCAGAAACAGATTGAACAGCGGCGCCGTCAGCAGGTTTACGACTTTGATGCATAACTCCCACAGATTCCCGGCCAATTGCCCGACCATCGTGCTGAGACCAATTGCGGCCAGGCCGATTACAACCGATGTCAGCTTCGCCAGACGCAGTTGTTCGTGATGCGTCAGACGCTTGACCGAAAACCGCCCGATGAAGTCGGTGCTGATGACAGCGCTGGCCGAGTTCATTCCGGAGGAAAGACTGGACATCGCCGCCGACAGCATGGCCGCCACAACGATCCCCGACAGCCCGGCGGGCAGCACATGCACCACAAACTCGGGAAACATCCGATCCGCGGTCTGGATCAGGTCGGCTCCCTCACCAAACCGGCCGGGAAACTTTGTGTAGTAGGCCAGCACGGCCAGCCCCACGCAGGCCAGCAGACATCCCATCAGAATCTCGGCGAAAATGTGGACGCCGAACGACGACCGGGCCGACTTGACATCGCGGGTGGACAAATAACGCTGAACCGCCATCTGATCCGACCCCGCGGTGCAGACCATCCACACCAGCATGTTCAGCAACGCTCCCATGAATGTGACCCGCACATCGGTCCGGAACCAGAAGATCGGCTCCTGCCAGTGTGGTGCCCACTTCCGCGGGAACCAGTCGAACCCGCCCACAGCGACTGTGACGACAGCAATCGTTATTACCGCGCCCGCACACATGATCAGCGACTGCAGGGCGTCGGTGACCACGACGGCCTTCATCCCCCCCTGCGAGGTATAGATCACCGTCAGCAGCCCCAGTGCCACCGAAACCCACGGCCCCCAGCCGCCAGGGGGCCTCCAGGAAAGTTCTTCGAGTCCGAACAGCGGCACCACCACCTTGTCGGATGTCGCGTACAGGATCGATGCCATCCAGGCCGTGCGGAGCAGCACAAACATGCCGGCTCCCATCAGTCGACCGATCAGCCCCAGTCGCAGCTCCAGCAGCTCGTACCCGCTGGTGACATTCTCGACCCGCATGATTGCCGGGATCAGCCACCAGCCAACAAGCAGAAACGCGAGAGGGTAGCCGGTGAGCGAGGCCAGCATCATCGGACCATATTTGACGACCTCGCCGGGGTAGGCCAGGTACGACAAAGTGCTGGTCAGAGTTGCAAACAGGGACAACCCCACCATCCAGGGGTTCATCGTCCTGCCGCCCAGCAGGTAATCGTCCGATGTCTTCAGCCCCAGCGAATAATACCAGCCGATGACCAGCATGCTGACAGCGTATGCAGCGATCACAAAATAATCGGCGGGATCCATGGTGTGCTTCCAGTCAGAGGCCCGCCAGGCCGAACAGCCGAACTGCGTTGTCGCGCAGCACCAGTCGCTTCTCCGCCTCACTCAGGTCCGCATGATCCACACGGGCACGCTGCATCGCGGTGTGATACAGGGGAGTGTCGGTGCCGAAGAGCACGCGCTCGGCCCCGACTTCCCTGACGGCCCATTCAATCAGACGCGGGAATACAGAACGCGAGCTGGATGTGTCGGCGAAGACGTTGCCATGGACCGTCTTCTGAATGGCACGCACCTGATGCGTCACATCACCATCCCAGCCGCAGCCGATATGGGCCAGGATCAGCCGCACTTCCGGAAAGCGGTTGAGCCACGGGACGAACTCGTGCGCTTCGCTGTTCTGCTCACTGCTGTGAGTCAGCACAATCGCACGATGCCGCGCCGCAAACTCAAAGATCGCCGCGCCATGCTCGCGGATCGGATAGCCATGTTCTTCCGGATGAATCTTGATGCCCACACACTGCGGCTGAGCCAGCATCTGTTCTGCCTGCCGGTAGGTTTCCTCCCGTCCGGGATCGATCACGACGTACTGGCGCAGGCCAGGCGTCTGCGCCACAATGCGGGCGGCTTCGATGTTGCCGGCCACGGCGTCACCTTTCAGCCGCGGCAGGATCGCCGTCAGCGGTGACACAATCGTCAATGCGATATTGACCGCGGTGGCGCGGCGGACGACCTCGGCCGCATCACCGCAGCACAGAGTATCACTGAAACTGCCATGTCCCGCACGGATGTACGTGCCGTAATGACCGTGCACATCCACCGCGGAGAGTTCGCGAATATCGCTCATCGGGTTCTCTCAGGCATGATGTGTTTCTGGGACCGGCACCCACTTCGGCAGACGCTCCTGCAGCAGCCGGACAAACGTGCGGAACTCCTCATCCGAGGATCCGACATAGGGAGGCAGCAGCCGCAGGGGCATTTCTGCATCGTACATCTTTTCGAAGAGCTTGTCGTAGCTGCCATCAATCCGGTTATCCGGAACGGCTTCAAACAACGTCTGCACGACGATATTGATCTCACGCTGAATGGACACCATTCCGGCGATATCGCGCCTTCTGCCGGCGTCCAGCAGTGCGTGCAGCTGCGGCCAGTTCATGATGAACGAGGCGAGGATACTGCACTCACCGAACAGCGACCCGTAAATGTAACCGGATTCCGAAAGGAAGTGCTGCAGCTGCGGCGCGTGTTCCAGCAGGCTCTGCAGGTGCGACAGCGAGTCACCACAATTCTTGCTGGCCACCAGATTGGGGTGCAGTCCGGCGAGCCGACCGTACTCCCTGCCCGTCACCATCCGCTTGGCGCGCGGCAGGTTGTAATGCATGAACTGGCAGTCGGGAAACCCGCTGCAGATTCGGTCGAAAAACCCCAGCATTTCTGCTTCGCTCAGCGCGCCCCAGCTCGGCAGGGAAACCTGAAACTGTCGCACACCCAGATCGCGGCAGCGGCGAATCCGTTCCAGCATGGTGGCCAGCGACAGATGGATGACCCCAACCATCGGTTCGGCTCCGCCACCGCGCATCTCTTCCGAGAACGCCTTCACGATGGAGTCGAACTGCTGATCCGTGACGGCGTAACCTTCACCAGCCGTCCCGAACACATACAGATGCTTCGTGCCACGCAGCGCCGTCTTTACCCCACGGCGGAAAATCGCCTCGGCAAACCGCCCGCTGTCGTCCCACGGGATACAGCAGGTGGCCATGATGCCCTGGGGAAATCGTTTCTGTGTCATTCTGACCTGTCCCGTTGACTTGTCCCGCGAAAGAAACCAGAAATTCCTGTCCGAACCACCCCTGCTGTTCGATCGATCTTACCAGGCTGGCGGACGACAAGTCGCGGAGCTTACAGTCTCGACCGCACTCAGCCAAGCGAGTCCCACGGTGCCCGGGGCTGGCCCGGTGGTCGGGCGCAGTCTGTCCGCGGCGGCGCATGAATTCCCGAATTTTACCGGTGACAAATGCAGACAGCCCATCCGCCTGGCTGAGCGGATGGGCTGACTGGTTCTGAATTCTGACTCGCCTCCGAACCGCACACCCTGTGGCAGTCCGGCTCAGACCGCTTACAGCAGAATCATATATTCGAGGCGAAAAATGTCCTCGTACCAGCGCTGACCGGTCAGGGCATGACCGTATCCGAGGTACAGCGAGCTGTTGTTGCTCTTGAACGTCGTTCGCAGCCCCAGCTTACCGTTCACGATCGTGGTGCGTGCACTCTCGACTGCCGCAGCGCCGGCGGCCAGATTGTCTGTGTTGAGCACCTGACCGTCCAGCACGGACCAGCCGACGGCTTCCACAATCGGAGTAACTCGAATGCTGGAGTTCTCGTAAGTTGTCACGCCCAGACCCAGACCGTAGCGAAGCACGTTGCCCGAATAGTCTTCGCCATCGAAAGTGCTGCCGCTGACCGGAATCCAGTCACGCAGTTCACTGAACAGTGTGACATTTTCGCTGAGCTGGCTCTGGAACAACAGCCCCGGCTCAAGACTGACGTGATCCGTCCCCAGCCCTTGGCTGGCATTCCCCGTGGGAATATACGTCTTGAACTGAAACGTCAGGAAGCCGGACGGATCCGTGGACAATGCATACTTGAATCCCGCCTCAAGGTCGCTGATTCCGGCTTCATCACCCCCCGGCAGTGTGCCCTGTCCGGCGCCGGCGCCCTGCAGAAAACGCACCGGCACTTCGCCAAACACCGAAAACCGTTCGCTGCTGGCGATTTCCAGATATCCGCGAATATCCTGGTAGTCGACGCTGCCGTTGACACGGGCTGCGCCGCCCCCTGCCGCTGGATTTCCGGGACCAGGGCCTCCCGGATTACACCCGCACTGGGCGTAGAAGAACTCCGCGCGGTCAGGACGATTGTTGTCAAATCCGGCGTCGAATCGCAGTCGGAACAGCGTGCGTGGCATCGCCCAGTCGATGTAACCCGGAGCGTAACTCTGCCCCGCCAGGGTTCCTTCGATCCCGCCCGAAAAGACGGACGGCGTTGCAGCCGGCGACTGGACAAATGGTGCCGACTCGCTCTGAATCGGATTCTCCGTCGGCGAGTAGATCGAGTCCGAGGGGCTGACGCCCGGCTGATCCGAGCAGCCCACGCCTGGTGTGCATTTGGCTGAATAGCCGCCGAATGAGTCACCAGCGCTGGCCTGATGCTGCAGGTTAACGATCGCCAACGCGGCCGCCATCACGCGCAACAGCGAGCACCTGCGGCGCGCTTTATTCTCCGAATGATCCGTCGTGATCATGTTTCGGCCTCCCAGCCAGAATCGAGGTGATGCCAGAATCTCACTCTGACGTTTCGGTTGCATGCAATCTGGCGAATCAGTCATTCCTTCAAACCGCCTTCGGCTTTCCCAGGCTCCTGATCCGGTCATTACGGTCAGGAAAAATGGGGTGTTGCGGGCGTTTCGAAGCGACTTCGGTTCCGTGCGACGCGCTCCGGCATTTCCCTTGCCTTCGCAACATGAAGTCGACCCGCGGGCTCCCTGAAGCTGGCGCGAAATTCCGACTGATTTGATCCCGCAGACCAGCACATTACTTGCAGACCGACGCCAATTGTTGAGAATCCTGGCGGGCGACGAGGCGACGGGATGGATCGCATGAGCTGCCCGAAAGAATTTTCCGTAATCACAGACTGACGGGAGCGATGCCTGATGGGGGTCCGAGGAGTTCGCGGAGCAACGTGCGTCACGGCGGATGAACCGGCGCTGATCCGCGAGGCAGCTCGGGAACTCATGTCCGAGCTTCTGCGAAGAAATGGTATCTCGAGCTTCGACGATGTGATCTCCGCGGTCTTCACAACTACGGACGACCTGAATTCGGCGTTTCCGGCAGAAGCCGCACGTGAACTGGGAATGAACCAGGTGCCGCTGCTGTGTGCCCGCGAAATTCCGGTTCCCGGCTCGATGCCACGATGCATCCGCGTGCTGCTGCATATCAATTCCGACCGCAGCCCCCAGCAGATCGAACACGTCTACCTCCGCGAAGCACAAAAACTTCGGCCGGATATTCGCAGCGCGCAATAACACACCCCTGCTGCGAGATCACGGTTCCGAAGCTGCCCTGAGCCAGACCTGCCGGTTCAGGCGGCCCGGCGGGAGCGGGTGCTGGCCGCGGAATCTGCTCCACCCGAAGTTGCTGTTTCGATCGGATTCAGCCGTTCTGACCCGTTCGCGCTGACACCGGCTGACTTGCGTCGGCCTCTGCGGCTGAACTGATTAACAAAGTCAATCAGTCCGGGAAAGAATCGCTTCAGCAGAAACAGGCCATGCGCCAGGGGCGTGATCAACACCTGCCGACGGTTACTCTGAATCGCCCGGATCGTCACGGCAGCGACTCGCTGAGGAGTCGTGCAGAGCCAGCGCGGCGGTACAGGGACGGCGCGATCACTGCGCCCCGAGGCCGCTGACGAATACAGATTCGTCGTCACGGGCCCGGGACAGATCGCCGTAACACCGAGCCCCCGGCGGCCATACTCCGCCCGCAACGCTTCCGTGAATCCCACAAGTCCGAATTTACTCGTGTGGTACGCCGCAAAGCGGCCACCAGCCACCAGCCCCGAAATACTGCACATGTTGACGATGTGTGCATCCGGACTCTGCAGTAATGAGGGCAGCAGCGCCTGCGTAATCTGCACCGGTGCCAGCAGATTGATCCCCAGGAGCCAGTTCCACTGCTGCTGCGTCATGCGGTCCGTCGGACCATAGTAGGCGACGCCGGCATTGTTCACCAAAAGATCGATCCGGCCGGTTACCTGCAGGGCGTGTGCCACAACGGCCGAAATCGATGCGGAATCAGCCAGATCACAGACCGCAGTCCACACATTCACCGGGCGGCCGCGCAGCTCGCTCTGCAGCGACTCCAGTCCGCCGCCGTCAATGTCGACCAGAAACAGGTGACAACCGCACTCGGCCAGCTGAACCGCCAGCTCCCGACCAATGCCGGAAGCCGCACCGGTCAGGAAGGCTGTACTTCCGCCAAGTCGCTTCATGCTTCTGGGTTCCTTCCCATTTCAGGCTGTTCGAGGCTCTCAACAGAAAAGTCAGCGCGCCGCCGTCCCCTGCCACCGTCCCCTGCCACCGTCCACGCCGCCGCCAGAACTCACCGCGATTTCCGGCCCCGCTTCTCTCTGGGGTACCGAACGGCGCAGCCACGGGGTGCAGTCTGCTGAATCTCCGGCACCGTTCCCTTTAATGCCGCGTCCACAGCCAGTTCCACATAACGAACCTGGACATCCTCTGCCATCGCCGCATCATCAAGTGCACCTTTGTAC